>JAEHDI010000414.1 GCA_016880505.1 Bryobacterales bacterium
AGCACAGGAGTTCCTTCTCAAACAAATGGAGGAATACTTCTTCGGCGAGGGCGCGGCGTTCCCGCCCGATTACGTTCCCCCCAGTTCCACCCACTGAGCCACCAGGGCGTAGCGGCCCGTCGCAAGCTGTACGGCCCGAGGCCTACGCCCGTGCGAAGTAGAGGTTGACCGCGCGTTCAAGGTCGGAGCGGGTCATCTGGGGCGCCCGCCCTTCATACAGACTGATCGAGACAAGGATGCGGCAGACGTCGCCCGGGTAGCAGGCGCGCAGGACGGTGCGTCCGTCGCGCAGGCACAGCGAACGCAAGTACTCCGCCTTGTCCTGCTCGAACGGAATGCCTTTGGTGATGGCATACCGCCGCAGGATCTCGTCGAACACCCCGGCGGAGACCTCTTCCACCATGATCTTGTTCTGGATTCGACGCAGGAACGCTTCGTCGGCCAGGCTCGACGGCTCCAGGTTGGTCGCGAACACCACCATCAGCTCGAACGGAATCTGGAACTTTACACCGTAGCGGAGCATGAGGTAGTCCACACGGCGGTCGAGCGGGACGATCCAGCGGTTCAGCAGATCGCGCGGCGGAATCAACTGGCGGCCGAAGTCGTCAATCACCAGGATGCCGTTATTCGCCTTCATCTGAAGCGGAGCTGCGTAGGTGCCCGACGCCTCGTCCATCCGCAAATCCAGCATGCTCGGCACGAGTTCGCCGCCGGTAAGGATGCATGGCCGCTGGCAACGAACCCAACGCGTGTCGTAATCCATCTCGTCTTCATTGTCGGGAATACGGTGGTGGACGACCGGGTCGTAGAGAATGATGATCTGGTTGTCCACCTCGACCGCGTACGGCAGTACGACGTCGTCGTCGTAGAGGCGGATAAGCCGTTCGGCAAGCGAAGTCTTGCCGTTTCCGGTCGAGCCGTAGAGAAACAACGCTGCTTGCGAAATGACCGACGGCCCAAGCTGATCGAGCAAAACATCCGTCAGCACCAGGTCCGAAAAGGCGCGCCGGAGCTTGTCGCGGTTGACTTCGACTTGGGCGGTCTGGGAACGGACACCCGCGAGGTACTCGTTCAGGGAGACGGGGCACGGCCCGGCGTACTGCGACATCTGGAAGCGCTCGGTCGCGAGCTGGCGGCCGGGACCGGAGAGCATGAACGTATAGTCGTTTCCGACCATCCCCAGTACTTCCACGAGTTGGCGGTGACGCATCTGCCGGAAAACCGCTTCCACCACGGGTGGCGCGAGCTTTAGCGACCTGCTCAGGGACTGAAGAGTACTGGTCCGCTCGATCATGACGCGGCGCAGCACGATGTCCTGTACCAAAACGTCCGGAATCCCCAGTTTCTCCAGACCGTCAGGCACGGACGGGCGGAAGGATGGCCGCTGCGCCGTGGGAGTCGAAATACTCATATTGACAATCTACATCAGATCTTATGAGTTTGGGTCAGGAAATGCGTGGGAATTATCCATAGCCAGACCAGTACGAGCCGGCGAATTTTAACGGTACTTGCACGTTTTCTACCTTCTGCACGTCAATTCTTTCGTGAGGTTTCTTCTTGCGGCGGCCGTCGTGTTTGTCACCGCGACCTCCCTTCCCGGAGCTGAAAGGAGCGCCGAGCAACTCTACAGGGAGGGGCAGCATGCTGAGCGCTCCGGCGAGGTCGTTCGCGCGTATCTTCTTTATTCTCAAGCGGCTGCAAAGGATCCGGCGGAACCGAAATATTGGCTTCGCAGCCAGACGTTGCGAAGCCGGGCCGTCACGGTGGCCAAGTCACTTGCGAAGTCTGACACCGCCCTGTCACCCGCCGGGAAGCAGGTCCTGGAAGATGGTGTACCGGGCGGAATTACCGATGACGAACTAGCTGAAGCGCGACAGCCGCAAGCCCCCATGGAACTGAAGGCGTCAACGGACCGGAAGGACCTCGATTTTCGGGGGGACTCCCGGCTCCTATTCGAGCAGGTGGCCGAAGCGTATGGCCTGGGCGCGGTATTTGATGGCGACTACCAACCGGTCGCGGCGTTCCGGTTCCGGTTGGACGGCGCGGACTATCGCGAAGCTCTGAACGCCCTCCAGGCGGCGACCGCTTCCTTCGTGGTTCCTGTCGCCGAGCGTGTATTCCTGGTGGCCAAGGACAACACACAGAAACGGGCCGATCTCGAGCCGACCGTCACCGTGGTGGAAGAACTCGCGGCTCCCGTGACAATCCAGGAGGCGCAGGAGGTCGCCCGCGCCGTCCAGCAGGCTCTGGCGATCACGCGGCTGACCGTCGATACGCAGCGGCGGCTGGTGCTCTTTCGTGATCGCGTGTCCAGGGTGCGGCCCGCTCAGCAGTTGTTTCGCCAGTTGATGCGCTACCCGGCGGTTGTGTCGATCGAAGTCGAGTTTCTCGAGCTGAGTCGGGCGGAGGAGACGAGCTACGGGCTGTCGCTCCAGACCATGTTTCCTCTCGTCTATTTCGGTGACTGGTTCCATTCCACGCCATCAATACCGTCGGGCTTCACGAAGTTTCTTACGTTCGGCGGCGGCAAAACTCTGTTCGGCATCGGCGTGACCGACGCCAGAATGTTCGCGCGGATGAGCCGTTCGCTCGGCCACGTCCTGCTCCGCACGGAACTTCGCTCCACCGACGGCCAGGCGGCGTCCGTACATGTCGGCGACAAATACCCCATAGTGACCGGCGGGTTCCTGGGCCTCGGCGAGGGCCAGACTTCTGGATTTCCGCCCCAGTTTAACTTTGAGGACCTTGGGCTGGTGCTGAAAGTCACCCCGAAAGTCCACGGGATGGAGGAAGTCACACTCGATCTTGAGAGCGAATTCAAGGTGCTGACCGGCGAGAGCTTCAACGACATCCCCGTCATCGCAAACCGGCAAATGAAGTCGCAGATCCGGTTGCGGAACGGCGAGTGGGCCGTTGTGGCCGGCATGCTCGTCGCGCAGGATACACGAAGCGTCACCGGACCGGCCGGCCTGTCCCAGGTTCCCGGTCTCGGCCACCTCTTCCGCGAACAAACCCACAACGACGACGAGCGACAGATCCTGCTGGTGCTCAAACCCGTTCTGCTGAGTCTTCCACCGGATCAACTGCCGACACAGGCGGTTTGGACAGGTTCGGAAAACCGGCCGCCGGCTCCGCTCTGAGCCATGCTCGCACATCCACCTTCCAGTGGGTGGGTAACATGCCGCCGACGGACCCTCTGGTATCCTGATACCGATGTCCAAAATGCTCGACGAGATTCGGCAACAGCCGGATGCCTTGGAACGGACCTTGAAAAGCGGGCTCGAGGCGGCGCGCCGCTTCCGCAAACGCCTTGGTGACCGGCGCCCCCGTTTCATTATCCTGACGGCTCGCGGCACGTCGGACAACGCCGCGCAACTCGGCCGCTACCTGCTTGAGATCACTACCGGCATCCCGGTGTCGCTTTCCGCGCCGTCGATCTACACGATGTACGGCGCATCGGTCGACCTGAAGGATGCGCTGGTTGTTGCGGTGTCGCAATCCGGAGAGTCCACTGACATAAACCTCGTACTGGAGCGCGCCGTCGATCAGGGCGCCTTCACAGCAAGCATAACCAACGAATCCGAGAGTACTCTCGCCCAGCTCTCCAAAGATGTCTTCCTCGTCCGTGCAGGGAAGGAGAAGAGCGTGGCGGCGACCAAAACTTACACCGGCCAGGTGCTGATGTTCTACCTGCTGGCGTATGCGCTTGGAGCGCCCATCGATCTGGAGGAACTGCACCGGATACCGGACTGGGTCATGGCGGCACTGAATGCGGAACCGGATGTCGCCAAGGTGGTGGAGCGCTATCGCTTCATGACCGACACGGTCGTGGTGGGACGCGGGCTGAACTACGCCAACGCGCTTGAGTTCGCGCTCAAGCTCAAGGAGACCTGCTACGTGGTAGCTGAAGGTTTCTCGGCCGCCGACTTCCTGCACGGTCCGATCGCGATGGTGGAACAGTCCTTCCCCGTGCTGCTGTTCGGAGCTGGCGGCCCGACGTGGCCTTCGATGAAGCAGATGATTGAAAAACTGCACTCGCAGAAGGCCGAGACGCTCGTCATCACCGACAGGGCCAACACCGATGTGCCGGCGATCGCAAACAGATCCATCGTCCTGCCGGTGAAACTCGCCGACCGGAACACCTGGCCGGCCGACCTATACACCCCCATTCCGTACATCATCCCCGCACAGATTTTCGCAGCCCTGCTCGCCGTGGAGAAGGGCCACGACCCCGACCAGCCGAGGGCGCTGAGCAAAGTGACAAGGACGATGTGAGGCGGGAGAACTCGGGCTGAAAGAATTCAGAACCCAGATAGCGAAATCACTCCTGCGTTCTGAATTCTTAAAACCCTGTATCTACAGGTATTCTTTGGCGTTGGCCGCCATGGAGAGCAGCACCTTGCGGTCGGCGACCCGGTCTTTCAGCATCTGCAATTCGTCGGCGGGTTCGGCCAGCGGCAACGCGACCTGACCGCCTTCGGCGGCCGAGCGACAGAGGGCCATCATGACCTCGAAGCCCTTCCATGCGCTCGCGAAATTGCACTCGTGAACCTTCGTCTCGTCGTCAAGCCATTCCGCCATCTGCCGGATGTACGGCGGCATGTCGAGGTCGTAGTTCATCGACCCTTCGCCGGAAAACGTTCCGGTCTTGGTTACCGCCCGCCAGCCTCCGCCGGTAAGCACTTCGGCGAAGCCGTCCGAGCCCTGAGCGCCGATGCGGCACTTCCGCCACCAGTAGTCGACCTCGGGCACGTCCGGCGCGCCGGCCCCGCACTCAACAACGCCGCGGACACCATTGGCAAACTGAATGAACCCGGCGATGTAGTCCGGAGAAGGATGGTTGTCGCCGAACTTGCCGCGTCCGGCAGCCTGCGCCATCACCCACTCAGCCGCGCCCTCGCCGTTGTACCAGCTCATGTAGTCGATGAGGTGCGAAAGCATGTGCATCAGCCAGCCGGTGGCCGCGCCATATACGGTGTGGACGCGGCCGAGAGCTCCGCTCTCGATGACTTCCTTGACTTTGCGGTAGTGGACGCCGTAACGATGCTGGTGGCTGACGACCGCCTTGACGCCGCTCTCGTCGAGCAGCGTCTTCACTTTCAGCCCCTCGATGCTGTTCATCGCCACCGGCTTCTCGAATGCGATCAGCTTCGCGCCGTTCTCGATGCCGATGCGGATGAGCTGGGAGCGGACGGTCGGCAGGGTGCAGAAGCAGAACACGTCCGGCTTCACGGCGGCGGCCACCTGTGCGGCGTCGAGGCCCTTCACCGGGGCGCCGAGTTTCGCTGCCGCCGCGTCGAGGCGCGACTGGTCCACGTCACAGACGCCGGCGACCTCAAAGCGGCCGTCAGCCTGAAACGCGAGGGCATGGTGCATGCCGCGCTTACCCATGCCCACAACGACAACCTTGTACTTGTCGCTCATTCGCGCACCTCAGGCCTGCGCCTTGTCCCACTCCAGGACCTTGGCGATCGTATAGTCCACTTCCTCGGCTGTGAGCTCGGGGAACATGGGCAGCGAGATGCAGCAGGCGGCGTTGCGCTCGGAGTTCGGAATCGGGCCGGCGATGCGCGCATCCTTGCCCCACGGATAGCCTTCCTGCTGGTGGATGGCGATGGGGTAGTGGCACTTGCCGTCGATGCCGTTGTCCTCGAGGAACTTGAGCAGGACGTCGCGGTCGGCGGCCTTCTTCGTCTCGATGACGTAGAGGTGGTAGACGTGATAGTTGCCCGGCGTTTCGGTGAGCAAGGTGAAGCTCTTGGCGCCCGCAAGGCCGGCGGTGTAACGCGCGGCCCACTTGCGGCGCAGTTCGCTCCACTCCTTGATGTGCTTCAGCTTGGCGCTGAGTACGGCAGCGTGAATGTCGTCCAGCCGGCTGTTAAATCCGTAGCTGTGGACGGACCGCTTGAGCGAACCGTGGTTGCGGAGCCGGCGGACGCCCTGGTCGATCTTTTCGTTGTTGGTGACAACCGCTCCGCCGTCGCCGAAGGTGCCGAGGTTCTTCTGGATGATGAAGCTGGTGCAGGCAGCATCGCTCAACTCGCCGATCTGGAATCCGTTGCCGCGGGCGCAAATGGCCTGGGCGTTGTCCTCGACGACGTAGAGGTTATGCTTGTCGGCGACCTTGCGGATGGCCTTCATGTCGGCGCACTGGCCGTACAGGTGAACCGGGACGATGCACTTCGTCTTCGGTGTGATGGCCGCCTCGATCTTGGAGGGATCGATACAGTTTGTCAACGGGTCGGAGTCTACGAAGACGGCCGTGGCGCCGGCGATCCAGATCGCTTCGGCGGTGGCGAAGAAGGTGTTGGCCGTGGTGATGCACTCGTCACCGGGACCGATGCCGAGGGCCATCAGCACCAGCCAGATGGCGTCCGTGCCGTTGCCGACGCCGATGGCGTACTTCGTGTTGTGAAACGCGGCGAACTCCTTCTCGAACCGCTTAAGCATCGGGCCCATCACGTACTGGCCGCTCATGAGGACTTCGTTTACGTTGGCGTCGATCTCCGCCTTGATGTTCTGATACTGACGGACGTGGCCGTAAAATGGCACAGTCATCTTACTCATCGTAGTCATCTGGATTGCGCTCTCCTTTGCTGTCACTGGCAGTATTCCATGAGGATTACATCTTTCCCGGGGCCTTCCGAGTGGAAAGGTTATCCACTTCACCGGAGTGGTGGTCGGGGTTGCTCGGGTCCCGGTATGCCGCACGGGGCCGAGGGAAGAGGCTGCTCCCGTCTTGCAGAGACGCTCAAGGGTATGAGGGCCGCCGCAGCCTCAGACAAACCAGTGTACTCGAATTGGTACACCCGATGAAAGTGAAGCTTCGCACTCGCCGTTAGCGACGCCCCGGCAGCAATTCCAGCACCGCCAGGATCGGTCGATGGTCGGAAGCCACGGGTTCATCCACAACGCGCGTTTCGATGACCTTCCAACGTTCATTCGGGCGGAACAGGACGTAGTCAATCTGACGGCTCGGGCTGGTAGCGGGGAAGGTGGGCAGTTCGCGGCCCGCGCCGGCGATTCCCCACGACGATGCGAGCGTCTTAAGCGGATCGCTGTCCGGCGCTGCATTGAGATCGCCCGCCAGGAGGCACGGAATAACCGGATTGACGCCCGCCAGTTCGACCAGCATCTTGGCGGATGCAAGACGGTCGTCCGCACTGGCGTTGTCGAAGTGGGTCGCGTAGAAACGCAGAGGAATTGGCTCATCCGAGCCCTTGCTCCACTCCAGTTCCGCTTCAAGAACGGTCCGGGTCTCATACCCGCGGGTAAACGGCAACGGACGGGTTCGGAACCACCGGATCGGCAGCCGGGTCAGAATTGCCACACCGTACTCACCGCCCTTCGCGTCGATCCCAGGCTGGTCAAGGGCCTTGCCGAACGCCATGCGAAGGCCTGTCATCTTCGCCAGTTCGGCCGCCTGATCAACGCCTCCGGTCCGCAGGGCCATGCGATCGACTTCCTGCAATGAAACGAGGTCGGGAGTAACCGAACGAATGACCGCCGCAGTGCGCTCGAGTGCCGATTTCTCGTCCGTGCCGATGCCGATGTGGATGTTGTAGCTGAGAACGGTGACCAGCGGGCCCTGCTGCGGCTGCATGACCTGCTCCTGTTTCGCTTGCGGTCTCCGCCGCGACGCTCACTGTGCCATTCCGGGGCGGGCGGCAGCGGTACGGCCGGCTGCTTCCGGAGTGGCATAGTAACCGGTGCGGGTGCGGACTACCGGGCGCCCCGGACCGTCCACCGTGACTCGGATCTGGCGGAAGCTGCCGTCGAGCGTTTCGTTTGTTGGAGTGTACGCGAGAATGTACTGGTTACGGATCTCGTGGGCGACCTGGAGAGCGATTTGCTCCACCTCGACGAGTTCCTTGGGATAGTACGGCAGGCCGCCCGAGGCCACCGTCAGAGCGTCCATCGCGCGCTTGGCGCGCTTTGCCTCGCGGCGCTCCTCCTCGTCCAGAAGGCCGATCGTGTAAATCAGCACCTCGCTCTGTTGCGCCTTTTGCACAAGCTTCTCGAGCGTAATGCTGCTCGTATTGTCGTTGCCGTCGGTGACCACCAGCAGGATCTTCTTGTCTTTCTTCGCCGCTTCCTTAACGTAGTCGATCGACATGCTGATGGCGTCGCGCATGGCGGTGCCGCCTCGCGAATCGATGCGCGCAAGACCCTCTTCGAGCTTCTTGATGTCGTTTGTGAACGGCGTGTCGAGGAAAGCCTCGTCGTTGAAATTGACGATAAACACCTGATCCTGCCGGTTGGAAGCCTTTACGAGCTGAAGAGCGGCCGCCTCGACCTTTTGCCGCTTGTCGCGCATGCTGCCGCTGTTGTCTACGACGAGGCCCATCGAGACGGGCACGTCCTCGCGGCGGAATACTCGAATCTGCTGCTCGACGCCGTTCTCGAAGACTTTGAAGGCACCCTGCGGCAGGTTGGTGACCAGGCGGCCTTTCCGGTCGACGACGCTCGCGTGGAGCACGACCAGACGGGTGTCGGCGCGAAAGACGGGGTCCTCCTGCGCGGGCAAAACGATCGGAAGCAAAAGCGCCCAAAAAGTCAGGGCGCAGCAGAATCTATTGAGACGGGGCATAATATCCCAGCCGCCAGAAAGCACGAAGCGGCGGCAGCCCGCGCGGCTGAACCAGTTTCACCTTCACGCGGCGGTACTTTCCGTCTCGTTCCTTGTTGGTCGGCGTATAACCGAGCACGTATTGGTTTCGAAGTTCGATCCCGATCTTTGCGGCGATATCAGGCAAGTCGTTAATATTATCCACCGGATAGTGACGCCCGCCAGTCTGCTCGGCGATCTCGCTGAGGAGACCGGGGCCCGCCATCTCTTCGGCCGTCCGTCCGCGGCCAGCCATCGGTTCGAAGATTCCGATCGCGTAGATCTGCACGTCGGCCTCGCGCACGAGGTTCTTGATCTCGCTTTCGGTATAGCGGCTGCTATTGTCGCCGCCATCGGAAAGAATGAGCAGGGCCTTGCGCGGGTTCCGAGCCTTCTTCATCTCGTGCAGCGCGAGGTAGACGGCGTCGAGCAGCGCGGTCCTTCCCTTGGACTGAGTGAAGGTCATGCGCGTCTGGATATCCTCGGTGTTGGTGGTGAAGGGCATACTGAGGTCGGGGCGGTCATTGAACTGCACCAGAAAGAACTCGTCGTCCGGATTCGAGGTTTTGAAGAATTGCGCCGCCGCCTGCCTGGATTTCTGGAGCTTGCTCCCCATGCTGCCGCTGGTATCGAAGACCAGACCCACCGAGAGGGCGGCGTCCTCGCTCGCGAAGTGGCTGATGTCCTGCGCGACCTTATCCTCCTCCAGTTTGAAATGTTCCCGGTCCAGGCCGGTCACAAAACGGTTCAGCGGGTCGGTGACAGTGACCGGGATCAGCACCAGCGTGCTGTCGACCCGGAGGTTGCTGCGCGGGCCGGACGCCTCGGCCGCCTCCCGTGTCTTCACTCGCGGCTCGATGGAAACGCGCGGCTCGGGCCCTTGCGGCGTGGGCACGACCTGAGCACCGCCATTGCCCTCCGGCAGCAAAGCCAGTCCCAAAATGGGGATGATCAGTCTGTTGAGCGCCCTCATGACCATGACGGCTCTCCAGTGTGTGGCGCGGCTACCATCAGTATAACATGCGTGTTGCTCGCTCTCCGGAATCGGTCTGAGAATTAACCTGATTCGACCCCGCGGAGGGCGGCCGCACCCTTCCGGCGTTCATGGTATCATCGTCTGTGCCGCACAAGATTCTGGGCGTCATTCCAGCGCGTTTTGCCTCTTCGAGATTCCCCGGAAAAGCTCTCGCCGCCATCGCCGGAAAGCCCATGATCCAGCACGTCTGGGAGCGGGCGTCGCAGGCCGGCAGCTTCTCGAAAATCATCATCGCCACCGACGACGAGAGAATCGCAACGGCGGCGAAGAGGTTCGGGGCGGAGGTCCGGATGACACGGATGACTCATGCGTCGGGCACGGACCGCTCCGCCGAAGTGGCGGCGTCGGAAGACGCCGGCTTTGTGGTAAACATTCAAGGTGATGAGCCCCTGATCGACGCGACGGCAATCGACGCGGCTGTCCACGGGTTGGCGGACGCGCCTGGGACACCGATGAGCACGCTCAAGAAGCGCATCGAGGACCCCTCTGAACTTTCCAACCCCAACGTGGTCAAGGTAGTTACGGATCTCTCCGGCCACGCGATCTATTTCTCACGGTCAGTCCTCCCGTACGTGCGGGGTGAACAGACGCCGCACTACAAACACATAGGGCTCTACGTCTACCGGCGCGATTTCCTGCTCGGTTACTCGCTGATGCCTCCGGGTCCGCTGGAGCAGGCCGAGCGCCTGGAGCAGTTGCGCGCGCTTGAGAACGGATACCGCATTCTGGTGGTGGAGACCGAATACGATTCACTCGGCGTGGATACGCCCGAGGACCTGGAACGCGTCTCGAAAGTAGTCGAGGCGAAACTTGCGATGAGTTAAGCGTACGACAGCGATGGCCAAGTTTATATTCGTCACCGGCGGTGTTGTTTCCTCCCTGGGAAAGGGGATTGCGGCGGCTTCGATCGGGTGCCTTCTCGAAAGCCGCGGGCTGAAAGTGACGCTTCAGAAGTTCGACCCGTATCTGAACGTCGACCCGGGCACGATGAGCCCGTTCCAGCACGGCGAGGTGTTCGTCACCGACGACGGCGCCGAGACGGACCTCGATCTCGGCCACTACGAACGGTTCACACACAGCCCGCTGTCGCAGGCCAACAACGTCACCTCTGGCCGTATCTACGAGCAGATCATCACCCGCGAGCGGCGCGGCGACTACCTCGGCAAGACGGTTCAAGTCATCCCGCACGTCACGAATGAAATCAAGGCGGCGATGAAGAAGCTGGTGCCCGACGCCGACGTTGTGATCGTGGAAATCGGCGGAACGGTGGGCGACATCGAGTCGCTCCCATTCCTCGAGGCGATTCGCCAGATGAGGCATGAGCTTGGCCGGGAGAACACGATGTTCCTTCACGTCACCCTGGTGCCGTGGATCGCGGCGGCTCACGAGCTGAAAACGAAGCCCACGCAGCACAGTGTGAAGGAACTACGGGCGATCGGTATCCAGCCGGACATGCTGCTGTGCCGGTCGGATCATTTCCTGTCTCAGGACTTGCGCGAGAAGATCGCCCTCTTCTGTGATGTCAACGTGGACGCTGTGATCAGCGTGCGCGACGTGGACTCCGTGTACGAGGTCCCGCTGGTCTTCACTGAACAGAAGGTCGACGAAATCATCCTCCGTCTGCTTCGGCAGGACGCGGGACCGCGGGACATGTCCTCCTGGTCGGAAATGGTGCGCCGGTTAAAAGATCCGGCAGGAGAGGTGAATATCGCGCTCGTCGGCAAGTACGTGGCCTACGAGGACTCCTACAAGAGCCTGAAGGAGGCGCTGCTGCATGGAGGCCTGGCGCACAATGTGCGGGTCAACATGCAGTGGACTGATTCCGAATTGCTTGCCGAAAGAGGATGTGATGAGCTCAGCGCCTTCGACGGCATTCTCGTGCCGGGAGGCTTCGGAAAGCGCGGTGTGGAGGGCATGATCCAGGCCATCCGGTTCGCCCGCGAAGCCAACGTGCCCTATTTCGGGATCTGTCTCGGCATGCAAACCCTGGTCATTGAGTATGCGCGGAACGTGTGCGGTCTCGAGCGAGCGGATTCGACCGAATTCGATCCGTCGACGCCGCACCGTGTGATCTTCAAACTGCGTGAATTGAAGGGCGTGGACGAGATGGGCGGGACGATGCGGCTGGGCGCTTACCGCTGTATGCTTGCCGAGGGTAGCTTCGCGCACCGCGCCTATGGCGAAAGAGAAATCACCGAGCGCCACCGGCACCGCTACGAGTTCAACCGCGAGTACGAGCGAATCCTGACCGAAAACGGGCTTCGGCTCACCGGTCAGACTCCCGACGGGCTGTACGTCGAAATCTGTGAGATCCCGGACCATCCCTGGTTCCTCGGCTGCCAGTTCCACCCCGAGTTCAAGTCGCGCCCACTCGAGCCGCACCCCCTGTTCCAGGCGTTCGTCGGGGCGGCGCTTGAATACCGCACTAGGCGGTTGGAGAATCAGGGTGCCCTCGTCGAACCCCGAGGATTCCTCCACGGTTGAGCGGGCGAGAGCGTCAACGCTATTATGGGCCCAGGAGTGCCGATGGACTCCGCCCCTGCGGTCACGGCTAGCGAGCCGCGTCGCAGCCCGGCAACGAGCAGGAGGAGAGGCGCCATGAACAGCAGGAAGAGCCGCCGAGGTTTCACGCTGATCGAGTTGCTGATCGTGATCGCGATCATTGTGATTCTGATCAGTGCGGCGGCGCCGAAATTCAGCCAGATCCTGATGAACGCCAAGGAGACAGCGGCGATGCGTCACATCGCCACCATCCACACGGCGCAGGCTCAGTATTCGTCGCAATTCGGAAAGTATGCGACGGTGCTCTCCGAGCTCGGCGCGCCGACTAGCGGTTCGGAGGGACCGGCGGGGGCAAACCTCATTCCCGACGACCTGGCGAAGGGCGTCAAGGGCGGCTACAAGTTTACGTTGGAGGGTACGCCCACCGGGTACAAGGTCACTGCCGTGCCCGAGGCTTTCGGGAACACGGGCCGCCGGACCTTCTTCTCCGATCAGACCATGGTGCTCCGCGAGAACTGGGGACAGGAACCCGCATCAGCCAACAGCCCACAAGTGAAGTAGGGCGGTCCGTTCGGCCGCGGTTTCTTACCGGCCGCGAATCTGCCGCAGTAGCCGATCGGCCTGTGCATTTAAGCCGTTCAATTGCCGCAGATCGTCTTCGGCCATGGAGATCGCACTCTGGATCCGGGATAGTTCCGAACCGGTGGGAGCGGAGCCTTCGCCTGGGTTCTCTAGACGGGCGGCGAGAGCGCGGTACTGATCGGTCACGTCACGATACCGGCGCAGAATGCTGGTCAGGAAGGCGTCCCGCCGCCGGTTGATATCCTCAAGCTGGCTGACCGATTGAGTGACCCGGGAGATCTTTTCGTTCGCCGTCTGGTTCTCTTCCCGGAGCTGTTTGTTGGCCATCTGCAACGGCACCACCCTATCGTTCTTGCCCTTCAGCTCGGCCTGCAGCGCATCCACCACGGAGTTTGCGCCGTGCAGCTTCTCGGCTAGCTCGGACTGGCGGGTGTCGAGCGTGCGGTTCTCGTCCTTCACGCGCTCCAACTCTCCTTCGAGTTCAGCCACGCGAGTGCGCAATTGCTCGGCCGCTACGTTCGCTGAAGCGAGACTATCTTTGAGCTGGCCAATCATCCGGATGGCCTCCAGCGTGCCCGCGGGCACCTGACTTCGCTGGCCGCCGTGCGAAGCAAGCTCGGCCAGGGACGACGGCTCCACGCCGAGCTGTTGTTGGAGCTCCTGAACTTGTTGCTCGAGCTGTGCTTTCCGCGCACGGAGTTCGAGGTTCTCCTGCTCCAGGCGCTTCAGCCTCTCAGACTGGCCGGCGGACTCCACACTGCGCCGCTGAAGAATGAACAAAGCCGCGGCCAAAGCAAGAGAGCCGATCAGTACGGGAACAATAACCCAGGCCACAAGGGGCTTGGACATGGCTAGATCTTATCACCTCCCATCCAGACGAAACTCCGTCCGGTAATTCAGGTTACGCCCATCGCTGGACAGCTCAACCTTCACAATTTTCGGATACCGTGCTGGCAACTGTAAGTCGAGTCGATAGTGCGTGAGAATCGTGCGAAACATTTCCTCGATGGCACCGGGAATCTCGGCGTTCGAGCGGCAGAAGGCGCTGGCGCCGCCGGTGGTCGCCGCCAGTTGCTTCAGGCCCACCTGGTACGCTTCATTCAGCGTCTCGCTGCGATAGTCGAGGTGCACAACAAAAAGAGGCGCTTCGAGGCGCGCGAGTACCCCGTCGAGCTTCGAGATCTTCTCACGAATGAGGCCTTCGGGAAACCGGCGGCTCATGTCGTGCGGATCGCTGTAATTGATGACCGGATTCGTGTAGTCCTCCCGGTAGTTGCGGATGTCGCTGTCGGTTACGTACAGCACCGCCACCCGCACGGCAGACTTCCGCAGAATGCCGTCGGCGATCCGCGCAATCGTTTCCACCGTGTTGAGCATGCCCGCATTGCCGCTGATGGTCATCGCCTCGATCGCGGCCGCGAGCGCCTCGCGATCTGTGGTGGGATCGAGGACGACGCTCAGTCCGTCTTGCGCTCTCAAGAGTCCCGCGTGCGCAGCGGCGGGAAGTTGCCGTACCGCCCCGATGAGCGCCTGCTTGGCCGGAGCGATGGCGGAGACGTCGCCGACCATGTCCGTAACGATCAGGAGCAGCAGGGGATCGTCCGGACCGAGAAGCGAACGGACAGTGGCCGGGCGGCCTTCCAGCTTCGCGCTCACATTTGCCGCGGTCAGCCCGGAGTCCCCTCCGGCGGCAACCCACAGGGGCACGTGAATGGTCTTTTCGTTGGCGACCGGCGGGGCTGCCCCGAGCAGGAGAAACGGCAGAAGAAGACCGAGCGGCCGCACCTAGAAACTAAGCCTCACTCCCACCTGGATGACCCTGCCGCCGCGCGAGCCGATGATCTTGCCTGCATTCAGGTTCGGCGCACTGGCCGGCCCAACGTATTGGTCAGGGTCGTTCCAGTTGGCGTGGTTCAGGAAGTTCAAACCGACAGCGCTCAGCTCGATGGTGCGGTCCGCGCTGAGTAAGAAGCGCTTGTTGAGGGCGAGATCGTGGTTCTGGTTGGTCGGCGCACGCAACGTCGAATGCGTTCGGGCGGCGTCGCCAATGGTGAAGTCGGCAGGCTGGTCGAACGCAGCCGGATTGAACCACAAGTCCGGTCCTTGATTCGCCACGCTCGGGTCTACTCCCGGCACCACGTTCACCCGCAGGGCGCGGACGACTCCACCGGTGTTGTTGAACAGCGGCCGGATCGCCAGCGGCTCTCCACTGACAACCGAGGACGAGCCGCTCAGCGACCAGCCTTCGAGGGCGAGCCGCCTCCAGTCCGTAAGCGAGCGGCCGAACGGCAGCTCGTAGACGTAGTTCATGCCGAGATAGTGCGGCCGGTTGTACCACGTCAGGGACCATTCGTTGTCGCGGTTGTACACATCCTGGCGTCCTGTCGGGCCGGAGTAATCGTCGTACTGCTTCGATACCTGATAGGTGAGGTTGAGAGTGAGCCCGCGGCTGGTGCGCTTCTCCACCCGAAGCCATCCGGCGTCGCGGCGGTATCGGCCGAGCGGCCAGGAGTCGTTCAGCTCGAAGCCCTTGTATTGTGGATACGGCCGCAGCGACCGGTTAAACTCCTCATCGTTGAGCTGGTCGCGATACTGGAGTGTTTCGAGCCGGAGGGAATTGGGATCGGCGGTGTTTTCGCTCACCGGCAGATTTTTCCCCCCCGCGTAGGCCAGCCCGGCCGTCAGCACAAACGACCCGGGCAACTCGCGCTCGAGCGAAAGCGACGCCGACTGGTAGATCGGCTGGTTGTCGGTCGTGTTGATTAGGTCGGCGATCGTGTCGTTTGCAGCTTCGGGACGCGTGTCCGGAACAGGGCGGTCGGGTGCAGGAAATCCGTCGGCGAAGATGAGCGCCGGCTGAAGCTGTGTGTTGGGCGAGATGTAGGTCGGTGTACTGTTGAATGCCTGGGTTCCGAACTGACCGAAGTAAACCGGGATGACGCTGTAGTCGCGGCTGAAGTTCGCACGAACGACGGTTTTCGTATCTCCGCGTGGGTTCCAGGCTACCCCCAGGTTCGGCTCCACTTTGACGAGTGTCGGCTGGAAAGCACGCGCATGGCCTCCTTGCCCGGCAACCACGAGCGCGCCTGGCCTGCCGTTCGCCGGGTTGATCGCGGTGAGATCGATCGTGGATTGGCGGTCGTACTTTTCGACCCTTGGCGTGTAACAGGACATGCTCGCGCCGCCACTGATCGTGAACCCCCGCCTAAGCTCGTAGGAATCGCGCATCGTGACAAACGTGGACGAGCGGCGAAAGTAGGACGGCGCCACGACAATGCTACGCGCGCCGTACTCGGCGTAACCCAGCAGGAAGCTGGAGAAGGCGTGCCCCGTGTTGACGATTCCAGGCAGGCCCGTCAATTCGGGCTCAAAACGAAGGAACCCGGTCGGGTACTGCGGCCAGTAAGAGTGGACCTGGAATCGGGAGTGTCGCGCCACAAGCCGGAGATTGTGCTTCCCCCGGCGGCTGGAAAGTGAGTCCGACCAGCTAAACGAATTTCGTGTATTGGTCGAAGTCGGATACGACCGGCCCATCGACAGGTAAGGGTAGATCCTCAGGTACGGAAAGGTGGGTCCGGAGACTCCGCTGAGTCCCAATTCTGCCGGGTAGTCGGCCTCGGTATCGGAACCGTTCTTCGAACCGTCGGTGGTCGCTTCCAAGCCGAGCGTGTTCACCGTCTGGGAAGACGACGTGAACACGTGTTCGATGGAGGCCCGCCGGGAATGAAACCGCCGATCGTTCGCGCCTGGATTGGCCGGACCAGGCAGCAATTCCGCCGCTCCGAGGGAACCATTCGAGTACGACAAGTCGAAATTCAGACGGTGCCGCTCGCGGAGCGTGTGGTCTACCTTGGCGATCATTCCGTTCGCCGTGTTCGTCTCCGGCGAGACGAGGAAGTAATTGTTTCGGTCGAACGGACCCACGGCGGCGTTCGGCTTCGGATAGTAACTCAGTGCGTTTTGGGCAACAGGATCGAGCCGGTACACTGGGATGCGGTTGCCGGGGAACTGCTCGCGTAAGTATTCGAGGTTCTCCGTGGACACGGCCTGCGAGGGGTCAAAGTTCGGATTGGGCCGGGTCGATAGCGGATCGAAGATTGGCAGCAACGCACCCGATTGATCGACGGTCGCCGAGAAGTCGCCGCCGTGCTCGGGAGCGGTGGCAATGGTAGTAAGATTCGAGCGCGACACACGCTCGCGCACGCCCTCGTACGAGAGCGAAAAGTGAGTGGACCGCGTTTCGGAGTAAAGAAAGGGAATCACGACCGGGCCGCCGATGTTGAACCCAAACTGGTTCCGCCGAAGCAGAGACTTATTGCCACCGAGTTGAACGATCTCATGAGGCACGGCGTCCAGCAAATCGTTCCGCAGGTTCTCAAACACCCTGCCGTGCCATTTCCAACGGGCGCCGTTCTGTTTTCGCTTGCGAGGACTGTCGGGGCGCAGACCCATGTCGCGGGTCAGGACCTTAAACTCCTCGACCGCCTTCGTCATCTCCGCGCCCGGCTCCGCCTGCTGCGAAAGAGCCGCGCAGGCACACCACAAGCTCGTGATGAGAAGTCGGAATGCACTCCTCATACTTATGAGTGTAACCTGTAGAGGCAGGCGTCGAGCCTGCTTCCGAAGGCTATGAAACTCAAAGACATCGCGGCACGCCTGGAGTGCCGTCTGCACGGAAACGGCGAGATCGAAATCACCGGTCTGGCGGGCATGGAGCACGCCGGTCCGTCGGAGCTGACCTTCCTCGCCAATCAGAAGTACATCCCGAAAGTGAAGCACACGAAGGCGGCCGCCATTCTGGTCACGGAGCCGGTCGAGGGCGTGCCGATCGCGAGCCTGGTGTCCCGAAATCCGTATCTCGACTTCGCCCGCGCGCTCGAACTCTTCTATCGGCCCCCGCGTCCTGCACCCGGCATTCACCCGCTGGCGTACGTGTCCCCGAGTGCGCAGATCGGCGACGGCGCCTCCATCGGGCCGTTCGCGGCGGTCGGTGACCGGGTGAAGATCGGTCGCAATGCGATACTCCATCCCCACGCCGTCATCTATGAGGGCGTGGAGATCGGTGACGACTTCACGGCACATTCGCACTCCTCGGTACGCGAGTACTGCCGGATCGGCAACCGAGTGATTCTCCAGAACGGCGTCGTTGTCGGCGGCGATGGCTTCGGCTTCGCGAAGCGCGAGGACGGCACGCATTACAAGATTGCGCAGTCCGGCCCTACGGTCATCGAGGACGACGTCGAGATCCAGTCGCTTTCGAACATCGACCGGGCGACGGTCGGTGAAACGCGCGTGAAGCGGGGTGCCAAGATCGATAGCCTGGTGCAGGTGGGCCATGCTTGCGTCGTCGGCGAGGACAACATCATCTGCGCGCAGGTTGGCATGGCCGGCAGTTCCATCCTCGAGCGTAACGTGCTCCTGGCAGGACAGGTGGGCGTCTCCGGCCACCTCACGGTGCACGATAACGCGATCGTATATGCCCAGAGCGGGATCGGCGGCGACGTGGACCCGGGCGCCGTGATCTCAGGATCCCCGGCGTTCGATGCCGTGGCCTGGCGGCGGTCGGTGGCGGCCTTCCAGCGGTTCTCGGACCTCGTCAGGACAGTGCGAGAATTAAAGAATAGAGTGGCGCAATTGGAGAGTGCCGCCCCATCATCCACCGATTCCCATGAATAACCAAAACCAGGCCCGCTATCGCCGTCCCAAGGCGTACAAGAACGAAAGGTTTCTCGATAGCGCCGACGCCCGTCCCCTGCGGATCCTTTCGGAGTACCTCGAGCCGCTCTCTCACTTTCGGCGGGAGAAAATCCGGGACACGATCGTGTTTTTCGGCTCGGCGAGGCTGCATGAGGACGGCCCGATGGGGAAGTATTACAGCGAGGCGCGAGAGTTGGCGCGGCTACTGACCGAGTGGTCGAACCAGCTCGAAAACACCAGCCGGCGGTTTGTGGTCTGCACCGGCGGCGGTCCTGGGATCATGGAGGCCGCCAACCGTGGGGCGCAGGACGCGAACGGAAAGACCGTGGGCCTTAACATCGGCTTGCCCTTCGAACAGTTGCCCAACCCGTTCATCACCCCGGAACTTTCCTTCGAGTTCCACTACTTCTTCATGCGCAAATTCTGGTTCGCCTACCTGGCCAAGGCCCTGGTGGTCTTCCCAGGCGGCTTCGGTACCCTGGACGAACTGATGGAGCTGCTGACGCTCGCGCAAACGGAGAAACTGGCGAAGAAGATCATTATCGTTCTTTACGGAACGAGCTACTGGCGAGAGATCCTCAACTTCGAGGCGCTCGTGCGTCACGGGATGATCTCGGAAGAAGACCTCGACCTGTTTCAGTTCGCCGACGACCCCCAGACTGCGCTGCGGATTCTCCAGGATGGATTGCGGAAGTACTACCTCGAACCGGGCGTGCCGTTGCCCGAGCGCGAGATGGAGACGCCCGCGATCGCGAAATCCAGAATCTGACGGCATTGGACGGCCGGCATGAAATACTGATACATTCCTTTGTTTACTGAACCAAATCGGCGGAGACCGCACGACAACCAAATATCATTGGGAGAGGATAAATGAGTCAATTCAATCGCAGGTATTTCTTGATGGGAAGTGTGGCCGCGTCGATCGCGCGGCCGGGCATGGGCCAGAGCGCAAACGACGCTCTCAACGTCGGCATGATCGGCACCGGAAACCGGGGTTACTACGTGATGGGTGGCGTAATGAAGCAGCCCGGCGTGAAGGTGGTCGCGGTGTGCGACATCAAACCGGATCGCCTCGATAAGGCGGCCACTGCCGCCAGCGGCGCGAAGACCTATACCGATTACCACAAGCTTCTCGCTCAGAAGGACATCGACGCTGTGTTCATCGCCACACCGTGCGACCTCCACGTCGAGATGTCGATTGCGGCGCTGAAAGCCGGCAAGCATGTTTACTGCGAGAAGCCGGTCGGGATCACGCCGGAATCGATTCGCGAGCTCGTGAAGGCGGCGAAGGCGTCCAACAAGGTTTTTCAGGTCGGACAGCAGATGCGTGCCGACGCACGGCTGCGCAAGACGATCGAGCGCATCCACGAAGGCGTGGCCGGAAAGGTCGTTATGGTCAAGGCGCAACGGCACGCCGGCGATGATCTCGACCACGATGGCTCGTCGGCCGACTGGTTCTTCAACGCCGCCCGCTCGGGCGACGTGATCACCGAAATGTCGGTACACAATCTCGATGTCTGC
>JAEHDI010000415.1 GCA_016880505.1 Bryobacterales bacterium
GACTACAAGACGAAAGGCATGGACCGGTTCTTCACGCGCTTCCCAACCTGCGAGTCATTCGTGCAGAGGGCGCGCACAAGCGAGGACCTGTGTGAGCGGGAGATTATCCCACAGCTCGAGGACTTAATGGGCGAGCCGACTTGGAAGTTCCCGCCGTCGGCGATCGAGTTGATCCAGGAACTGATCGAGGACTTCCGTACGGGTCGGTTTGTTCCGTAACTGAAGCCCCGTCTATTCGTACGGAATGCGGAGCCCGTCCATGATGCCTTTCATGTAACCGATGGCGAGGACCTTGCCGACCATCGCGTAGCCGGGCCGGTCATTGGACTCGCCTTCCATGGTCGGGGCATGGTCGGGACGGATGGGACCGTCGAAGCCGCCTTCGTGGTAGACCTGGAGCATTCGCGCCATGTCGGTAGGGCCGTTGTCGTGGAAGGTCTCACGGAAACGTGCGCCCTGTCCCTCGATGTCGCGGAAGTGAACGAAGAAGATCTTCTTCTGACCACACCACTCGCGGGCCAGCACTTCGATGTCTTCACCCATCGCCTTGAAGTTGGCCTGGCAGAAGGTGATGCCGTTGATCGGGCTCGGCACAATGTTCATGATGCGGCGATAGTTCTTCGCGCTGGTTGCGATGCGGCCGATGCCGCGAAGCGGTGAGTTGGGAGGGTCGTCCGGGTGCAGGGCCATCTTGATGCCGGCCTTCTCGGCGACAGGAATGACCGCCTTCAGGAAATACGTGATGTTGTCCCAGAGTTTCTCCTCGCTGACCTCGCCCCATTGGGTGAGTCCCTGTTTCTCGGCGACGCTGTTGTCGAACTCGCTCGTCAGCGCCCCGCCGCGCCCGGGAACGTTGACGGCGGTGCGGTACCAGCCGAGGCCGGCCATGAAGTTGTAGCAGATCATCGGAATGCCGACCTTGCTGAGAGCCACGATGGCGGCCTTGTAGTTCTCGATCTCTTCGTCGCGGCCCGGCAGCCCGAGCTTGATCTTCTCGGCGGGAACGGGATGGCTCTCGACACCGGCGATGGTGAGCCCGGCAGCCTCGTACTCCGCCTTGATCTTCGTCAGGGTCTCTACATACTGCTCGCTGCGGACCTTACTGAGTGAATTGAGGACGGTGGCGATCGCGTGATTGACACCGATCTGGCGGGCGAGGCGGAACCGCGAGGTCTCGCCGGGGCCGAAGACTTCGGCCAGCTTGATGCCGGCCTTACCCGGCGGCGTCTTGCGGTCCGGAGCGCCGGCGGCAGCGGCCGGATCGAGAGCGGCGGCGCCCGCCGTTCCAAGCATGGTCAAAGTACCCCGGAGATAGTTGCGGCGAGTGAGTCTCGGCATCGGTGATTCTCCCTTCCCTTGTCAGCATCGCACACGCACTTTCGTTTGCGTAAGGATTCTGATACATGAAGTAGGGCGGGATTACGGAAAGGAGCAACGGATGGAATCGAAGATCAGCCGGCGAGGATTTGTCGGCGGAGCATTGACGGCGGCGTCGGCGATGCGGGTGATGGGCGCCAACGACCGGATACGGCTGGGCGCGATCGGCACAGGCGGGCGCGGCCGTTATCTGATGAGCCAGGCGAACAAGGCCGGCGGGATCGAGTGGGTGGCCGTGTGCGACGCCTGGGATGTCCAGAGAGACCGGGCCGAAGAGACGGCGGGCGTGAAGGTCGAGAAATACGGCGACTACCGGAAGCTGCTCGACCGGAAAGATATCGACGCGGTGATCATCGCCACATGGGACCACGCGCACTGCGCGCTGGCAGTGGAGGCGTGCCGGGCGGGCAAAGACATTTATATCGAGAAGCCGATGACCCTGC
>JAEHDI010000416.1 GCA_016880505.1 Bryobacterales bacterium
CACAAGTCGATCGCGCACGGCGGCTGGGTCAACGGCTTCGTCACGGACTTCACGCGTTATCCGGACGACGGAATCGTGCTGATCGTTCTCGGCAACATGGAAGGGCCGTGGATGCCGGTCATCACCAAGAAAGCCAACAAGATCCTATGGGGAGCGAGCTACGAGGTTCCCAAGCGCCGCCCGGACGTGAGAATCGAGGCCGCAGCGCTGAAAGCTGTTGCCGGCAGGTACGAGGTGGGGCCCGGAATGGCGCTGGTTTTCACCGCGCAGGACGGCCGGTTGTTTGTCGAGCAGGAGGGCCAGACGCTAAAGCTTGAGGTGAAGGCGGAATCGGAATCGCAGTTTTTCGTGGTGGACGTGCCGACGACGCTGACCTTCGAGCGGGATGCGCTCGGCAAAGTCACCGGAGCCCTGCTGGACATGGACGGGCAGAAAGCCCAGGCGAGACGGGTGGAGTGACTGCGTAAGCACGGGCGGACGAGTTCCTCCCGAGGGGGGAGCCTCCGCTTTGGTTTCTACTTTTGCGCTGGTTCGGGAGGTTTTTCGGAAGTCCGCAGCGGAAGGTCGAAGTTGAAGACGTCGCGGACAATCCTCCACGATCCATCGGCCTGCTTGCTATAGATTGTCAGCCACTTGCCGCGGTCCTCCACAGGCACTGCCCCGGTGGGGGTGATGGTTTCAGAATAGGTTCCGCGCGAGTAGGCCAAGTCGCCCCGTCCCGCGATTTCCAATGTCTGCAGTTGGACGTTGGAAATCGGCGGAAGGGCCTCCAGCCAGGTCTGGATCGCAGCCCTGCCCTCAACTGCGGGCTCATTGGGCGGCAGAACGATGGCGTCCTCGGCGTAGAGCGCCGCCACTCCCTTGAAGTCCCTGGCGTTCATCAGCTTCGCCCAGTTCTGATCAGCCTGGCGAATCGCCGTTTGCTCGGTCTCCGACAGCGCGGCAGGCGCCTGGCATCCGATACTCGCACCCAGGCATATCACGATGCCCACCATCAGAATCAGTCGCCTCTCCACGGCAGTTTCCTCCTCTCGAAACGTTCCGACCGGCTTGAAAGATACACCCGCCCGGCCAATTATTCAAGGGGCGCGCCTGGATTCATGCGGACGAATGCACTGCCTGCTCAGGGCCGCAGTAGCGAAGAACCACCACGGTAATGTCATCACTCTGGGGAGCGGAGGCGGCAAACTCGTGTACGCGGCGGACAAGGGTCGTCGCCTGCCGCTCGGCGGAGGCGCCATTGCCGAGCGAAAGAAGCGTGTCCACGATCCCCGAGGTCTTGAACATCTTGCTGTCGACGTTCATGGCCTCGTTGACGCCGTCGGTGTATAGGACGAGCGACTCTCCGGAGTTCAACTGTAACTTGCCTTTCGGGAAGTCGAAGTCGTCCATGAAGCCGAGGGCGATGCCGCCTTCCTTCTCGAGCATCTCCACGGCGCCAGAAGACCGAACGATGTACGGCGGCTCGTGACCCCCGTCGCTGTATTCGACCATGCCGGTCTGCAAGTCGATGACGCCGGCGAACATGGTGACAAACATCTGCGACTCGTTGTTCTCGAAGAGGAACCGGTTGACCGTGCGGAGGGTGGTTGCGATGCAGTCTTGGACGGCCATGGCAGAGATCTTGAACGCCGTCCGCACCATCGCCATGAACAGGGCAGCCGGAATGCCCTTGTCGGAAACGTCTCCAATGACGAAGCAGACGCGCTTGTCGTCCAGCAGAAAGAAGTCGTAGAGGTCGCCGCCCACGTCGAGAGCCGGTGTGATGCAGGCGTGGATGTCGATCTCGGCGATGCCGGGAAACGCGGGGAATTTCTTCGGCAGGAGGCCCATCTGGATCTCACGGGCCAACTGGAGCGACTGTTGCAGCTTCTGGGTCTGGACGTAGGACTCGACAAGCTCGGCCCGCTCGAGCGCAAGTCCAAGATGGATACAGATGGCTTGCAGAAACGCTTCGTCCTCGGCGGTGAAGGGTCCGCTGTCCTTGTTGAGGACCTGGACGATTCCCAGCAGACGGCCCTTCTGGTTGATGATCGGCATCGAGAGGATCGAACGCGTGTGGAAGCCCGACTTTTTGTCGTAGTCCGGGTTGAATCGGGGATCCTGGTACGCGTCGCGGACGTTAATGGTGGAGCGTGTCTGGGCCGTCATTCCGGCGATACCGCTGCCCACCGGAACACGGATCTCCTTGACGTCGAGTCCTTCGGCGACTTTGCTGACCAGTTCGTTCCGCGACTCGTCGTAGAGGAGAAGCGAGCTGCGCTCCGCCTCCATCGCCCGGGTCACTTCGGCCACCATGATGGCCAGCAGACGGTCGAGTTGAACCTCCTGGCCGAGGGACTTCGAGATATCGAGAAGGATCTCCAGCTTGCGATCCCTGTCCGTGAGGCCATGAAGCTTGTCAGTAGCCATTTCGGTTCTTAACGCGAAGGTTGCTTGAGTTGGACGACGAAACGGTGCTCGTTGCCACGGTCGGTGACCTCGTACTGGAGGTTATCCACGCCGTCGAGCGCCAGCAGAATGCCGAGCCCGCCGATCTCCCGTTCTTCGAGCGGACGGCTCAGGTCATCGCCGGTCGGTGCGTCGTGAAAATTGGGATCATACGGCCTGCCGTGGTCGAGAAGCCTGATGACGAGATTTTCCGGTTCGACGGCGGCCGAGACCGACATCTCTCCCGACAGCCCTGCTTCTTCGTAACCGTGCAATACGACATTGGTGGCGATCTCGTCAACCGCCAGACACAGGTTGTAGATCGCACTCCTTTCCAGGCCGGCGGCCTCGGCCACCTCGGAGACGAACGTGCGGATGGGCTCCAGTGCGTCGAGGGTACCTGGGAACGTGCGCTCTTGCATTAGAGAGGCCTCCGGCCGGACGCGAAACTGGCGGTGGAGAGACCCGAACCTCTGTCCGGCGGACAGTTTCGCGTTTGCTTCGATTCTAGCCCGCCGCTTCGTCGATATTCTCGCTGTCGGTGATGTAGACGCCCTGGTGAAAGCCGGTCTTCTTGAGAGTCTCGACAACGGTGTCCTGGGGCTTCACAAAGTAGATCTTCAGGCTCGGCTGTTTCTGCTTGGCGAAAATCAGAATGCGCAAACCCGCCGAGGCCATGAAATTCAGCTTCTCGACAGACAGCACAAGGTGCGACGGCGAACCGCTCAGTAACCGGTCCACGGTTTCCCGGACGGCGGGGGCCGAACTCCCGTCAAGCTCTCCGGAAAGAGTGAGGAGGGCCTTGCCGCCCTGCACTGACGAACTCATCTCAAGTGCCATTTCGAATAATCTCCTTGATTCTCTACGCACGATCCGAAACCAGGACCACCACAGACCGTCCGCCGACGATCATCTCGTCCTGGTTCTCCAGCCGGGGCGCATCCGGCAGTTCATAGATGTCCTGCGGCGACGGCATGGAAGTATTGACAGCGACTTTCCAGACGCTCCCGCCGCCGGCGTCCGGCAACCGGAAGGGCAGACCGTCCCAGTACGTGTTCATGGCGACGTAGATGTCGCCGTGCGGCGGGTCGCCATGCTTGCCGCAAAGCAGGAAAGCGAGCGTTCGGCTACCGGCAGAGAAATCCGGCCGCCAGACTTCCGTGCCGTGAAAGCTGATATCGGGCTTGCCGCTTCCGACGCGGTCGCGGTGCTCATAGAACCAGTTCTTCCGCAGCGTCGAGTGGGCCCGGCGGAAACGGACCATCAGAGAGGTGAACCGCAGCAGTTCAGCGTTGCGATTTTCCAGCCCCCAATCCATCCAGGAGATTTCGTTGTCGAGGCAGTAGGAGTTGTTGTTCCCGTACTGCGTCCGGCCGACTTCATCTCCCATGAGGATCATCGGCACGCCCCGGCTGAGGAGCAGAATCGCCAGCGCGTTCTTCACCTGCCGCATGCGGAGGGCGTTCACGGCCGGGTCCGCGCTCTCGCCCTCCCAGCCGCCGTTCCAACTTTCGTTGTCGTTGCTCCCGTCGTTGTTGTGCTCGCCGTTCGCCTCGTTATGCTTGCCGTTGTAGGAAACGAGGTCCCAGAGGGTGAACCCATCGTGGCAGGTGATGAAATTGATGCTGGCCGTGGGCCCCCGGTAGTAATACAGATCCGGAGAACCCTGGATGCGCGTGGCGATCTCACCGACGAGACCGAGATCTCCCTTGATGAACTTGCGGATGGTGTCACGGTACTTGCCGTTCCATTCGGCCCATCGCCCGTACGCGGGAAAAGACCCCACCTGGTACATGCCGCCGGCGTCCCAAGCCTCGGCAATCAGCTTGCACTTACTGAGCACCGGATCGTAAGCCAGGGACTCGAGAAGCGGCGGATTCGACAACGGCGCGCCGTTCTGGTCGCGGCCGAGAATGGACGCAAGGTCGAAGCGGAATCCGTCGACATGGTACTCGGCGGCCCAGTAACGCAGGCAATCCAACACCATGTTGCGCACGACCGGATGGTTGCAGTTGAGCGTGTTGCCGCAGCCGGAGAAGTTGTAGTAGTAACCCTCCGGAGTGAGCATGTAGTAAGTCCGGTTGTCGATGCCCCGGAACGAGATGGTCGGCCCGCGGTGATCTCCCTCGGCGGTGTGATTGAAGACGACATCGAGAATCACTTCGATGCCGTTCCGGTGGAGCTCCTTGACCAGCGTTTTGACCTCGTCCACCTGCATTCCGAAGCGGCCGGTGGCGGCGTACCCGGCTTTCGGGGCAAAGAAGGCCAGGGTGCTATAGCCCCAGTAGTTCAATAACAACTCGCCGGTGTCGGGGTGCCGCCGGCTGTTCTCCCACTCGTCGAACTCGAAGATGGGAAGCAGCTCGATGCAATTGACGCCGATTTGCTTGAGATAGGGGATCTTCTCGCGGATGGCGGCGAAGGATCCGGGAGCGGAGACCCTTGCGAGCGGCTGGGCCGTGAATCCGCGGACATGCATTTCGTAGATGACGAGGTCCTGGATGGGCGTCTCGATCGGGCGGTCTCCCTCCCAGTCAAAATCGTCAAACGCGAGACGCGAGCGGTGGGGGTAGAGATTGGTCCAATCCGGCTGCTCCCGCCACACGTCCCGCCCGCCAACCACGCGGGCGTAGGGATCCATCACGATCTTCGTGCGGTCGAAACGGTGGCCGGCGTCCGGGTTAAAGGGGCCGCCGAACCGGTACCCGTACTCGAGCTCTTCATAGTCGAGATCGAAGACGATCATCGAATACACGTCGCCGATACGGAACTCGGGCGGAAAGTCGATTTCGACGAACGGTTCAGGCTCGTGCCTTCGGAACAGAGCCAGCGAACACGAAGTGGCGGCGCTCGAGAAGACCGAGAAGTTCACTCCGTTTGGAACGATGGTGGCGCCGAACGGGAGCGTGTGGCCGCGCCGGAAGCGATACCCATCGTGTTCGTGAGTGGGGTAGTAGTCGATCCGTGTTTCCATGTCCGCGCGATTCATTTGAAAGCCTCCAAGGCCTCCTGCTCGGTTGCAGCCAGCTTGAAGAAGTTGAGAAACCCGGTGTGGGACATGACCGCCTGGATATCCTGGGACACCCCAAGAAGGACGAGCTTTCCCTTCTTGGCGGTGAATTCCCGATAAGCCAGCAGCAGCAGCCGGAGACCGGCGCTGGAGAGGTAGTCGACGCCGGACATGTCCAGGATGACCTGCATCGATTTCTCCAGCGCGGGCCGGATCTCCTCACGGACCTGAGGAGCGGTCTTACCGTCGAGGCTGCCGGTGAGGGCAACCCGTGTGATGTTATTCTGCTCGGACACCTGCACCGTCATCTGAGGCTTACCTCACTTACTGCGACTGAAGCCAGTTCGTCGGAGCGATCCTCACCTTGACCTGCTGCCGCTTGTCGCCGGCGGGGAGCTTTACGGTCAAGCCGGCCGCGTCGAAGCCGTCGTACTTCTGACCGTCGATCCAGCATTCCTCGATGCGGATGCTGCCCGGCGGAAGGATGTCGGGAGAGACGCGCAGGATGTTCTCCGGAAACGCATTCGGGTACGGCTTGAAGTAGAAGTCCATCGGCTGCTTGGTGATCAGCAGGTTGGTGTAAACAGCCGACAGGAAACAGAGTTCCATGGAGTGATAGGCGCTCATGGAATGGCTGCCCTTGAAACGCTCGTTGCCGAGCAGGTACGGCAGGCCGTTGGCGAGCGTGTTGAAGTAGACACCACCGTCGTCGTGGTCGAGGAAGAACGCGTTGTAAAAGGCGGCCGCCTCGCGCGCGTGTCGCAGATGTTGATCGTCTTTCAGAACGCCATGAAGGATCAGGTAGGCGAGAATGGCCTGCTCCTGCTGCCACCACGCCTTGCGGTCGTGCCAGACGAACCGGTAGTGCTCTCCGTCGGGCTGCGCGACGCGCTCCACAACGTCGTACCAGCCGCCGCGCTGCCGGTCACTGCCCGCCTCGGGCATGAGTTCGGCGATCTTCCGGGCAAGCGACACGTAGTCGTCCTTGCTCTTGAGCGACGTCATCCGCATCAGATTCCAGGCGATCTTAAGGTTGTGGCCGACCACAGCGCGATTCTGCTGCCAGCCCCAGCCGAGGTCGCGGCTCCAGTCCTCGAAGAACCGTTCGTTGACAAACGGCGAGTTCTCGTAGTCCGGGAAGTTGCGGCAGATTGTGTCGAACGTGTACTCGAGGAATTCGGCGTGTTTCTGGGAGCCGGTGGCAAGGTAGAGGTTGATCAGGTAAGCCGGCGCGTGATCACCGACCGAGTTCCAGTTCTTCTTGGCGCGGTTGTTGCCGAGAGACTCAGCCCGCGGATCAAGCGAGATCGGGTCGAGGTGCGAGAAGTAGCCGCCTTTTTCGTTGTCCTTGTAATACTTGTCGAACAACTCGATCGTTTTCTCCATGTCCCACATAATCTTCGGGTCGCCCGTCAGTCTGTAGGTCATGCAGGGGCCGCACAGCGCGTAGATCTGTTCGTAGGCGGGGATCGAGTAGTAGTCGTCGGAGAACTCCGACGTCAGCAGTTTCTCTTCCTTGTCACCGGAGATCTTGATTCCGTGGTACCAATACACCACGCCGTTGTCTTCGTCGAGGAAGCGCATGTGGTCGCGGAGGTATTGAGTACCCTTTTCGGAGGCCTCCAGGAAGGCGTCCTCGCCGGTCAGCATGTACGCAGTGGAGAGGCCATAGATCAGGCGGCTGATCGTGTCGGTCTCCTGCAGGTAGTCGCCCTTCTTGGCGCCTCCGAGGTGTAGGAAGGTCCGGTAGTTCCGGTAGTCGATCTCCTGCCCCGGATGGTTGAACTGCCACTTGAGGTAGGAATGACCGATCGAGCGCGACTGGTTGATCCACCAGTCCGGCTCCTCGTGGCGGAAGACGCCTGGACCCTTTCCCGGAAATACCATCCACTGGGCCTCGAACCTTCCCGTTCCCTCCCCGCCCGGGTAAAACGTCCCATAAACGAAGACAAACTGACGGTTGAGCGCGAGCAGGGACGGCGTGAGTCCGGTAGCGTCCCTGTACCCCTCTCCGAGGTTGCGCGTGAAGCGGGCATACGTCGTGGGCGTCAGGTGAACCGTCTGCTCGCGGCCGTCCGGAAGGCTCAGCGTAAACGCGTTCGCTTTCGAATCGACGGAACTGACGTATCCGGCCACGGTGTCAGAGAATGTAAAAGCGACGTTCATTGTCCATCTTCCTTTCCAGGGAACTAAGCCAGCTCTTCACACATCAGAACCGACGTTTCTTAGATAGCAGCGACCCGGGCCAGTTTCGGAGACTGCCCAAAACCACGCCCTCTTGCGCCAATCCGGGAAATGTGACCGTCTTGTTGCAGCGAGAACAATGCATCCCAGACTCACAGCTTATCCACCGGAATACTCATAGCCGCGCCTCAGCCCGGCGGCCAATGGTGTTCGATAACGATGTTCCGTCCCGCCCAGGCTCGGTCGCTCCCAGCGCACCAAACCAACTCCTCACCTGAGCGCCGGCACACCCGTATCCCGAGCATTCAGATCGGACAGCGTACCGCCAGACTCAAATAGTCCCAGATCAGCGTCGCGTAGCAGTAATACTACCACAGCTGTCAAGGCTTGCCAAGGATTTTTTGTCTCTATACAGTATATTGTACTAAGGTGGGCGAACCGGAGAGTACTGGAAGATATAGGATTTTTCGATCCTTATAGGTGCGTCATCGAAGGGAAAACGACTTGCGCGGCCCACACTCTCCTCTTGACGAGTTTGCATTGTGGTGATATTGTTATAGGCATCTCGTTTCGCCTGGGAAGGAAAAATAACATATGAACGGCAAGATTGGCGTCCTGATAGAGGACCATTTCGATCAGACAGAATTTCGCATGTTCAACGACTTCTTTCCCAAACATGGTTACGAGGTCGAGTATATCTCCCACCTGTGGGGTAACCCAGAACTGCACTTCGGCGGAAACCCTGATGACGGCCGCATCGAGGAGCACGTGACCGTCAAAACAGAGGTTAACAATGTTAAGCCGTCGGACTACAAGGGCATAATCCTGATCGGCGCCTATGCCATGGACCGGTTGCGGTATCAGGCCAATCCCCGGAAGGGCCAGCCAAATCAGGCGCCCGCGGTCGTTTTCGTCCGGAAAGCGATGGCGCAGAAGGCCAAAATCGGCACCATCTGCCACTCTCTATGGTTGTTGTGCGCAGATCCAGCCTTGCTCAAGGGCCGTAAGGTCACCTGCGCCCACAACATCATCTGCGACGTGGAAAACGCCGGCGCTGAGGTTATTTTCAGCGGGGACCAGTCGACCGACCTCGTCGTCGACGGAAATCTGATCACGGCCAAACATCCCGCCGTCACCCAGGAGTTCATGGAGACTTTCCTCAAAGAGATCGAAGGCCGGGCTTCTGCCGCGGGCCGGTGAACTCATAGCAATCCAGCCATTGTGAGGGACAAAACGATGCGAACGGTGAATTTCGCGGCCAGGGACCACGAGGGACAAGTGGTGTTCTATGTCCTGCTGTGGAAGAGAAAAGGAATTTCCTTGGACCTGTTTGACGACTATTGGCGAAATGTCCATGGTCCTGTCTGTGCACGGCTCCCGGGCCAGCATCAATACTGGCAGCTTCACGTGGCCCACAACGACGGCGGCGTCTGGCCTGAGATCGCGGGCATCAACTACTCGACTCCGGATGACAACCAGTTCGACGGCATTGCGGAGCTGACCTTCCGATCCGAAGCGGACCGCAACACCTGGTTTCGTTCCGCGGCGATCCTCATGGACGACGAGCACAACCTGTTCCGCAAGGCGATTGGCTACAACACCAGCCCTGGAAACTCCAAAACCTACGTGGACGGCATCGCGTCGGGCGACCCCAACGGTTCGCTAGGTATCCCCAAGTTCCACGTCATGGTGAAGAAGGCCGATGGGGTGAGCACCGA
>JAEHDI010000046.1 GCA_016880505.1 Bryobacterales bacterium
CAAGCTCGGCTTGCCGCCTGCGGCGTCTGGACCCGCACGAAAAATGTCGCTGGACCCGAACAAAAAGGAAGGTGGACCCGAACAAGAAAGGCGAAATGGACCCGAACATCCATTCGGCCAAACCCTTAAAGAGGAACCCTTAGAGGAATCTGGCGACGATGATCTCGATCATCATCGCCATCAAGAACCGACAGTCAAGCCATCCGTAGCCAAGAGGGCTCTCCATGAGAAGCCTGTTATTCAGGCATCCTCCCGCAAGGAGCGGGTCGCCTGTGGATCGGCGCCGAAGGTGCATATCGAGATCCCTACACTCTGCCCATCGCCTCGTTTCGACCGCTCCCTCGCAATGGACCTAAGGGTATCCATACCAGGGGGGCGGTATTTCCGTGGCTCAAGGGCCGGAGCCTGCGGCGCTGCGGCGCCGCATGACGCGGGCAGCGAGAGGCTGGGATCTGCACGAGCTGCGCGCGCAGTACATGGCTTGGGCCGTCAGTGCCGACACTCCTGATGCCATCGAGGGATTCATCGCCTGGATGTGGCGGTTCGTGCAGAAGCCGGCCGTGGGCTATGTCGATCTCGGCTGCGCTGGGGCGTGAACGCGGCGCGTGCGCTACTAGCAGGCGGGGCATCCAGCGGCCAACCGATCGCAGCCATCGCCACCACGGTCGTCGCACGAGCTGCCGGCCGTTTTCGAGCCGCGCGAGCGCACGGCCGGGTTGCTCATGGCGGGCTTTGGCACTCAATTAGCGCCAACCTTTTATCCTGATGTCCAATCCCACCCACCAAAACTTCCCGCAAGCTCCTCCACGGATGTTGCACACGGGCCGCACTCGGCCCACCGCAGCCCGGCAAACAGCTAGATGAAGTCTACGAGGGCTACGGTGAGGGCGCCGTCGCCGAAGTTGCCTAACGCGCTGCACAGAGTGCCGATCGTACTTATCCAGCCGGACCGAACGCCCCGCCGCGCCGCATGCAAATTCCGCTGCCCTCGTGCATAGATCTGGCTAGGGAGCGCCGTTGATTAGCAGGTGCTCAAACTGCGACCTTGATGGGTCGTAGAGCGCCTTAAAGTAGCATAGTCCGCCGTCGAGCACGAGGACGACTCTGTCGCGCCAAGTGTCTTCCTCCTTCCAATGTCCTTCGCAAAAACCATTCACAAGAATCCATCTCTTGCCGTCATGTGTGAATCCGAGATACTGCCGCTTATAGCTTCCAAGCCTCGCGGCAATTACTTTCGCCTCGGGGGGCGTTGCGCCCTCCAGATACGGCTTCAGTTGGGCCTCAAGCAGCGCAATCTCTTCGGGAGACGGCGTCCAATACGGCGGCGTAACCCCAATCATGCGGACCTTGGGCAAACGTTCAAGCTGTTGCGCGGAGAAGATCACCCCGGTGTCGACGAGCTTCGAACGTTCCTGCGACATTGCAAGTCTGTGTGAGGCGAGAAGAATGAGCATGTAGACGGTGGCTGCCACGCACAGGCGCATGCTCTTGCGCATATGGCTACTCAATTCTCTTGAACCCGTCCCCATCAGTAGCGCGGCCTCAGAGGTAACCCGTAATCTTTTCGGATCATGTTCTCTGTGTACGGGCTATTACCTGTCAAACCAACCGTGTTCGTTTCCTCAGTTCTACGGAATATGTCCCAAAGTCCAACAGCCAGCGTGCCTCTAAGGTCGTGATATGCGTGAATCAGCTCATGTGCAAGCCCGATCTCCGGCGGTACTCTCATCCAGGCTTCAGACCCATCATACCACACGGTTTCGTTGGGATTGTAGTACACCGTCCAGGTGTCGTAGTTGTACCGAGTGTTTCTATCCGTGATTCGGATCGTCACTTCGCCCGGCCCACCCCTGAGGTCATCGAGCAACCTACACGCGGTTTCAGAATTCGTACAGAGCCTGCCCAGCGCATCATTGATTTTATCGATTTCTTCCTGCGTACCGACCGGCTGTATCCTATCGCGGCCCCCAGCATGCAAGCTCCAGTTAAAGAGGTACCCGTACGCCGCGGTTATGGCGCCGTTGGCGAAGTTCCCGCC
>JAEHDI010000417.1 GCA_016880505.1 Bryobacterales bacterium
CGTCTGCTACATGAAGGGCCGCAACAACTACGCGTGCCGGCAGAAGGTCTACGACGCGGAAAAGGAGCCGCTCCTGGCCGGCCTCGAAGAGGTCGCCGACTTCCAGATCATCCGCGACTGGGAGAAGACCACAGAAACCGGCGACCGCGCCGAAATCCGCCGTCTGCCCGAAGCGAGCACGGCCTGGGCGAAGATCGACGCCCGCCGCGATCTGTGTACGGGCCAGCAGTGCCCGCAGTTCGAGCGCTGCTTCCTCACGCGGATGCACCAACGCGCGCTGGAAAGCGACATCATCATCGTCAACCACCACCTGTTCTTCGCCGACCTCGCGGTCAAAGAGGAAGAGTTCGGGGGCATCATCCCCGAGTACGCCGCCGTGATCTTCGACGAGGCGCACGAAATCGAGGACGTCGCCGGACAGTATTTCGGCGTTTCGGTGAGCAGCCACCAGATCCAGGACCTGCGCCGCGACACGGCGTCGCTGGCCCGGCGCAAGCAGTTCGGCTCCGACGAACTGGACCGGGTCCTCGAGACCCTCGAACAGCGCGCCGAGCGCTTCTTCAGCCTGTTCGGCAACGGCGAAGGCCGCCGCGGCTTCACCGCCCAGCAGGCGTTTCTGGAGGAGCACGAGGACGACTACGGCGACCTGCTCCGCTGTCTGGAGCTCGTCGGCGCGCACCTCGAATCGATCCAGCAGGCGCCCGAAGAGGTGATCCCGCTTTACCGCCGCGCCCGCGAGATCGCCGACAACCTCAAGTTCTGGATGGGAGGCGCGGACCGCTCCTTCTTGTACTGGGTGGAGCGCCGCGGCCGCGGCTGCTTCCTGCAAGCGACGCCGATCGATGTTTCCCCGATCCTGTCCGAGCGGCTGTTCGGGAAGATCGATGTGGCCGTGCTGACCTCGGCCACGCTGGCGGTGGCGGGCAGTTTCGACTACACCGAGGGCCGGCTCGGCATGCGGGACGCGCGGACGCTGATTGTGGCCGGGCAGTTTGATTACCAGAGCCAGGCGCTGTTATACGTGCCGCAGCACCTCCCGGACCCGCGGAGCCCGGCGTTTCCGGGGATGGCCGCCGACGAGATCAAACGGCTGCTCGCGCTCAGCCGAGGCCGGGCCTTTGTGCTTTTCACGAGTTATCAGCAGATGCGCGTCGTCTACGACCGCATCTCCTTCGAAATCGAATATCCGACGCTGCTTCAGGGCACCGGGCCGAGGACGGCGCTGCTCGACGAGTTTCGGGCCACTCCCCACTGCGTGCTGTTCGCAACTGCGTCTTTCTGGCAGGGTGTGGACGTGCCGGGAGAGCAACTGAGTTGCGTTATCATAGATAAGCTGCCGTTTGCGGTGCCGAACGACCCGGTGGTCGAAGCCAGGATCCGGAGTATCCGCGACGAGGGGGGTAACCCGTTCTACGACTATCAGATCCCGCAGGCCGCCCTTTCGCTGAAGCAGGGTTTCGGACGGCTGATTCGCAGCCGGACCGACCGGGGCGTGCTCGCGCTGCTGGATAACCGGATCACGAGGCAGCGTTACGGGCAGGTGTTCTTCGACAGCCTGCCGGACTACAGGTTCACGACGGACCTGAGCGAAGTGGAGAAGTTCTTCGGTGTTTGAGATCTCAGTGGAAGAAACGTTCGCGGCGGGACACGCCCTTCGAGGCTACCGCGGCAAGTGCGAAAACCTGCACGGGCACAACTACCGCGTCCTGGTCACGATCGAAGGCGAGGAGCTCAATTCGATCGGCCTGCTCGTGGATTTCGTTGACGTGAAACGGGTTCTGCACTCGGCGGTAGAGCGTCTGGACCACCAGTTCCTCAACGAAGTGCCGCCCTTCGACGCACGGAATCCTTCAGCCGAGAACATGGCGAAGTACTTCTATGACGAGCTCAGCAAAGGGCTGGCATCGCAGGAACCGGCAGCCCCTGTCCGCGTCGCCGCGGTGAAACTCTGGGAGACGGACACTTCGACCGCAACCTACCGGCCGTAATAGGCTGCGTTTCGCGCAGTGAATGCGGCCCACTTCTCCGGCAGATCATCGAGAGCGAAGATTGCCGATACCGGGCACACCGGTACGCAGGCCCCGCAGTCGATGCACTCGACCGGGTCGATGTAGATCATCTCTTCCTTTTCGAAGTTCGCCTCGTCCTTCTTCGGGTGAATGCAGTCCACCGGGCATGCGTCAACGCAGGCGGTGTCCTTGGTGCCGATGCAAGGCTCGGCGATCACGTAAGCCATTGATATCCCCTCTCGCCGCTGGGAGCGGCCCCTCTTCTCTGAGAAATACCATGTATAGCATGGGGTCGGTGGGAGTTTCCACAGCGGACCGGGCCTTACAATAGTCTTCATGGTCCCCAAGGTGCGCAAGGCCGTTTTCCCGGCAGCCGGGCTGGGCACGCGGTTTCTTCCGGCGACGAAGGCGCAACCCAAGGAGATGCTTCCCCTGGTCGACAAGCCTCTGATCCAGTACGGCGTGGAGGAGGCGATCCGGTCCGGCATCCAGAACATCATCATCGTGACCGGGCGCGGGAAGTCGGCGATCGAGGACCACTTTGACGTAAGCTTCGAGCTCGAGCACCTGCTCGAATCGCGCAACAAGATGGAGACGCTGGCCATCGTGCGCGACATCTCCGACATGATCAACGTAGCCTACGTGCGGCAGAAAGAGGCCCTTGGGCTCGGGCACGCCGTGTTGCGGGCGCGTGAACTGGTGGGCAGGGAACCGCTGGCCGTGGTGCTCTCCGACGACGTGATCTACTCCGAAGTGCCCTGCTTGCGGCAACTGCTCGATGTCTATGAGTTTTTCGGCGCGTCGGTGCTGGCTCTGATGGAAGTGCCGTCAGACAACATCTCCGCTTACGGAGTGGTGGAAGCGGAGCCTGTCTCGCACAACGGCGAAGAGGACCGGGTGTTCCGCATCCGCAACCTGGTGGAGAAACCGAAACCTTCCGAAGCGCCCTCGAACCTGGCGATTATCGGACGTTACGTGCTCACTCCCGAGATCTTCGACTCCATCGAGGCGATCGAACCCGGGAGCGGCGGTGAGATCCAGCTTACCGACGCACTGAAGCACCTCTTGTGCAGCCGGCCGATCTACGGCTACCGGTTTCAGGGAACGCGTTACGACGCCGGCGACAAGCTTGGATTCCTCAAGGCCACGGTCGAATTCGCGCTGCGGCGCAAAGACCTGGGCGGGGAGTTCCGCGAATACTTGAAAGGCCTGGAACTCTAAGCCGGCCGGAGGACGCGCGATGGACCGAAGGAGTTTTCTTGCAGCTACCGGAGTAGCGATGACCGCGCCATCTTCATTTCAGGGGAAGCCCGTGGTGAAATTCGGAATCGATCTTTTCAGCATTCGCTCTCAGGGCTGGTCGCCTTTCGAGTACCTCGATTACTGTGCGAAATGGAAGGCGAACGTCGTCCACTTCTCCGAGATCCGGTTTCTCGGCAGCCTCGAGGAGTCGCATCTCAAGAAAGTGCGTGCGCACGCGGACCGGCTCGGCATCGAACTCGAGATCGGCATGCGCTCGATCTGCCCGACGTCGAAAGCGTTCGACTCCGCTCAGGGCACTGCCGAGGAGCAGGTGATGCGCATGGTCAAGGCAGCGCAGGCGACCGGTGCGCGTCTCGTGCGGGCGTTTCTCGGGACGATGGCCGACCGTGCCGGCCAGATCCCAATCGAGGGGCACATCGAGAACACCGTCCGTGTGCTAAAGGCGGTGCGGTCCCGGGTGCTCGACGCGGGTGTCAGAATTGCGATCGAGAATCACGCCGGCGACATGCAGGCGCGCGAGCTGAAAACGCTGATCGAAGAGGCGGGAAAGGACTTCGTCGGCGCCTGCATCGATTCCGGCAATCCGTTGTGGACCCTGGAGGATCCGCACCTGACACTCGAGGTGCTGCACCCCTACGCGCTCACAAGTCACGTGCGCGACAGTGCGGTCTGGCGCGTGCCGGAAGGCGTCGCCGTCAAGTGGGTCCGGATGGGAGAGGGCAATGTCGATCTGGACGGGTACGTGAGGAAGTTTCTCGAATTGTGCCCGGGCCGGGCGCTCTCCCTGGAGGTTCTGGTGACGCAGCCGCGCGTCTTTCCGTACCTCGATCCGAAGTTCTGGGAGGGCTACCGCAACGTACGCGCGTGGGAGTTCTCCCGTTTCCTTGCGCTCGCCGAGCGCGGCAAGCCTCACGAGGGGTTGCCGCCCGCCCCGAAAGAAGAGGCCGCCCGGCGCGAACGGGAAGACCTGGAAGAGAGCATCCGCCATTGTCAAAAGCTGCTCATGATATGAAAGCCAATTTCCTTCCGCTGCTATGTTTGTTCCTGCTTGAACCGGCAAGCGCGCAGAACATCGTCCGCGAAGTTCGCACGGCGATTGCCCGCGACGACTTCGCCGGCGCCGAGGGGCTGGTTCGGAAATATCGTGCCGAGAAAGGCGACACGCCGGAGGCGCTCGCGGCGCTCTCCTGGCTTGGCCGCGGCGCCCTGGAGGCAAAGAAGACGGGCGAAGCGGAGGTCCATGCCGCCGAGGTGCTCCGAGTGGGCGAGAGCCTGCTGAAGAGCCGCGCTCTCGACGCTGACCGGTACCTGCCGGTCGCGCTCGGGGCGGCCATTGAAGTCCAGGCGCGGGTGATGGCGGCCCGGGGTGCGCGCAGCGGGGCGGTCGAATTCCTGAACCGCGCACTCGCCAAATACCGGGGCACGTCGATTCGGACGCGGATACAGAAGAACATTCACCTTTTGAGCCTGGAAGGGACAGCCGCGCCGCCGCTCGAGACCGCGGTGTGGCTCGGCCCCAAGCCCGAGTCGTTTGATCAACTCAAGGGACGGCCCGTGCTGTTGTTTTTCTGGGCGCACTGGTGCGGCGACTGCAAGGGGCAGGCGCCCGTTCTCGCGCGGCTGATCAAGGAGTACGGGCCGCGAGGCCTGGCGCTCGTCGGTCCGACGCAGCGGTACGGCTACGTGGCGCGCGGGACAGAAGCGACCCCTGAGGCGGAGTTGAATTACATCGACGATGTTCGCCGGCGGTTTTATGCGGAACTGGCGGAGATGCCCGTGCCGGTCAGCGAAGAGACTTTCAGGAACTACGGCGCCAGCACGACGCCCACGCTGGTGCTTCTCGACCGGCCAGGCATCGTGCGCCTCTACCACCCGGGCGAGATGTCCTACGAGGAACTGGCCCCGAAGGTGGAGGCGGTCGTGGGAAAGCCGCCGTCCTAAAGGCGGGCCGCCGTCTACTTCACAACGATCTTGGCGACCGCGAGGTTGTCGAATTCGTCGGTGACGCGAACCGCGATTGTCTTCTCGCCGGGCGAGAGCTTCTCGAGGACAAGGTGGTAGTCGAGCTCCTTTGAATCCGAAAGCTTCGTGACCGGCTCGACGAACGTCCACTCGCCGCCGTTCAGCGAGTATTCGGCCTTCCCGATCACACTGAGCACGTCGCGCGCC
>JAEHDI010000418.1 GCA_016880505.1 Bryobacterales bacterium
AACATCGTCTTCGAAGGCGGTATTCGAATGTACGAGGACAAGAGTATTGACCAGGCCATCCGCGCTTACGACACGGAGATGCTGCCCCGGCTCGAGACGACGACGGGTATCCTCGACGAAGCGCTCGCGTTGTCTCCGAAACGGGTCCTGCAAGATCAGCGGGACCGTTACATGGGCTTGCTCCTTTCAGCCAGGACGGTTCGAAATCTGTTCGACTCTCAGGTGGCCATCAACAACTGCATCCTGAAGAAGGGCGATCCCGCGGCCGAGTTGCGCCGGCTCCGAGCGGCGATACAGGCGGAGATCGCCAACACGAAAGAGTGGCTGCGGGTCTTCCGCACAAGCAAGACGTACTTTTTCCGTGTGGCCGCGGAAACGGAAACGCCGTTTCTGTACAAAACGCCTGTGGAGGATCTGGAGTTGAAGCTCGCGGTGATGCAGGCGCACCTCAACGACGAACCGGGCCCCTACCTGAAGGAACTGACGGAAACGTTTTCCGTTCGGCATCTGATGTATTACGAGTAGACGAGTCCCCGCTACGCCGTCGCGCCGCCGCAACTGGAGCCGGCGCCGGCGGTGCATCCGTAGCAATGCTGGCCGGTGACGATGCGGCGGCGGGCTACGCCTTTTCAAAGTGAAACGAGAAAGACGGGACTAGTTTCGAGAGCGTTCGAATGAGTTCCGAGACAGAGACCCTCCGAGCCGCGGCTTGGGAAGCCAGCTTCTCTTCGAGCAGGTCGCGGTTGAGGTGGAACTGGTGGACCAGAAAATCGTCGGGAGTGAGCACATCAAGGTCATACGGCTTCAACGACTCCGCCGGGAAGTGTTTCACGTTTTCCGTAACGATGGCGTGCGCGCCGCAGCGGACAGCGGCGGCGAGGACGTGGCGATCCTTCGGATGATTCGTCATAGATCTGGCCAGGCATTCGTACCCCATCACCTTGGCATCCTCGAAGGCGGTCTCCATCGCCGCAATGCGGCGCTCGGCCTGAGCCGGCGTGTAGCCCATGCGCTGGAGCGTGGACCGTAGTTCTTGAAGAATGTCGTCCGACCACTTCGGAATGTAGAAGGCCGGATCCTCGGCCAGCCGAAGCAGCGTGTCGCAGAGCGGCATTGGCGCCAGCACACACGTATCGAGAATGACGGTGTACTGGTTACTCTGCGCGATCATCCAGCGGTTCCAGATCGTAGAGGCCGTCTTCGGCTTCCTCGCGCGTCAGATCATTCAGGATCTGGCGGCGTTTCGAATCCCGCTTGGCCTTGTACGCCAGCAAGTCGCGGACGTAGATTCTTCGGTGCGTGCCCACCATATGGTGCGGGACCTCGTCGCGTTCGAGCACTTTTATGAGGAATTGACGCGACACGCCGAGCATCCGCGCCGCCTCAACAGTGGTCAATTGCGCGTCGTTCTGAACGATGGCGACAGACTGGCCCTCGCACAAATCGGCGATTAGCTTCACCAGGAACTCGTAGAGCGAGACTGGGAGGCTCTGCGTTCGACCGTCGGGGCCGACCAGCCTGGCACGACTGCGCTGGATTTTCTGGTAAAGCTCCAGCACTTGTTTCTGATCCCCCTCGGATATCGCCAAAGGCACGTGCGTTTCTTTGCCGGAGCGCATCTTGCCTCCTTCAAAGCTATTATACGCTATATCTGACTTAAACGCTACAAATGTCCAGAAATGGATTCAAACCGGAGGGGTCAAACTCGGGAGCGCCCGCTACGCCGTCGCGCCGCCGCAACTGGAGCCGGCGCCGGCGGTGCATCCGTAGCAATGCTGGCCGGTGACGATGCGGCGGCGGGCGAGCGCGCCGGGGTCGAAGTCGCGGATGTGGGCGGGCGCGCCGTGATCGACGCGAAGCTCAAGCATCTGGTTGAAATCGCAGTCGTAGAGCGTCCCGTCCCAGCCGACCGAGAGCATGGAACGGCACATCACGCCGGCGGCGGCCGCCGGGTTGTAAGCGCTGACCAGCTTCTCCATGTAGCGGTCGTAGTTGCCGGTGCGAAGCAGGAACTCGAGGAAGCGGCTGATCGGCATGTTGGTGATCGTGTAGAGAGAGTTGAAGACGATGCCGTGGCGCCGCAGGAGTTCGCGCCGGAAGTCCGCCTCGATAGCCGCCTGAGCCGGTGGCAGGAACGCGCCGACCGGATTGTAGACCAGGTTCAGCCGCAGGCCGGAGCCCTCCTGCCCGTAACCTAGGGCGTTCAGAGTGCGCAGCGCGTCTCTCGATTTCGCGAAGACCCCTTCGCCACGCTGCCGGTCGGTTTCGTCCTCCAGGTAGTACGGCAGGCTGGCGACGATCTCGACCCCGCGGGCTGCAAGAAATCCGGCCAGATCCGCCTGTGACGGCACGGTCAGGATCGTGAGGTTGCACCGGTCGAGCACGTGACGGCCCAGCGTCTTCGCCCGTTCCACAATCCAGCGAAAGTTCGCATTCAGCTCGGGAGCGCCGCCGGTAATGTCCACCGTCGGGATGTCTGTCTGCGCCAGCACGCGGATGCAATGTTCCGCAGTCTCCCGCGTCATCGTCTCGCGGCGGTCCGGACCGGCGTCCACGTGACAGTGCCGGCAGGTCTGATTGCAGAGTTTGCCGACGTTGATCTGGAGCACGGTGATGCCGATCGCCGTAAGCGGCGACAATCCGGACTCGGCGAGCGACTGCTCGAACGGCTTGAGCAGGCGTCGCGGCTCGCTGAGCACGCGAAGCTGCTCACCGGCCGAAGCGAGCGGATGTCCGATCGAAACCAGGCTCACATGCTCACCTTCTCCGCGGCGTTTCGCATCTGGAGCCCGTGAATCAGGGAGGCGCCGCCGCGGATGGCCGAGGCGACGTGAACGGCCTCGGTCATCTGTTCCATGTTCGAGCCTTTCTCCAAGCAGTCCTGGGTATAGGCGTCGATACAGTACGGACACTGCACAGCGTGCGCGACCGCCAGGGCGATCAGCGATTTCTCGCGCGCCGTCAGTGCACCCTCGGCGAAGACGGCGCCGTACCACTCGGCGAATTTCTTCCAGAGATCGGGCGCGTTCTTGCCCATTTCGGAAAAGCGAGGCAGGTCTTCCTGGTGGTAGTAGCCGGACATGAGTGCCGCCTTCGGAGACGGGAAATTTGTCCTCATTCTAGCACCGGATGCCTCCCGGCCTTCGCCGCTTGGGTTCACGTATAATGCCCCTTTCCGGCAGTCCTGCCGGGGCGGGGGTAAACACATGCTGCAGTCGCGTAGAGAGATTCTCGTGCAGTTGGCCGGTGCGGGACTGGCCCGCGCGGCTGCTCGCCAGCAGCAGCAGGAGACAAAAGACGAGGTAGTGGCCAGCGCGACCGCCGACCAGACACCTCGCGTCGGCGTCGTTCTGTCCAGCTTCGACGGAGGCTCGGATCACGACGGGACCAAGCTCACCGGACTGGCCCGGCCAAAGCCCGTGGACGCCACCTTAAACGCGTCCGAACTGGATGCGATGTTCCGCAAAGCCGTGGAGCTGAGCGGCGTTCGCGGCCAGGACATCGAATCGATCGTCGAACCCTCCGACTGGGTGGTGATCAAGCCGGACATCGCCGTCTGCCACGACCGCGAGGGGCGCATTGTGCCGGGTTCGGTCACCGACCCGCGTCTGGTGTCCAGCCTGATCGCATGGCTGGTCGAGAAACGCCTGGGCGAGCGCATCACGATCGCGGAAGGACCGTCGTGGAGGCCGGAGACACGGGTCGAAGTTTGGACGTCGGATTGGAACGGCGCGTTCGGGGGATTCACCTATCGCAAGGTCGTGGAGGAGTTCTCAAAGAAGCACGCCGGAGTGAAGTTCGACATCGTCGATCTGAACGCCGACAAAGCGCTCGAACTGCCGATTCCGGGGCGGCCTTCCTCAAGCCGGAACAAGGAGGGCGTGTTCTTCATCCCCTCGACAATTCAGCAGTGCGACAAGCTCATCACCATTGCGCCGTTGAAGACGCACGCCAGGTTGCTGGCTGCGCTGTCCCTGGGGAGCTACTTTGGCATTCTGCCGGAGGCAAAGTACGGGCGGACAAAGGAGCAGGTGTTCCAACTCGGCGAACCGCACGAGATCCTGGTGGACCTCTACGGATACCACGCGTCCGACTACTCGATTCTGGGCGGCGGCTGGGGCCTGGAGGGCGACGGTCCCTACGGACCGGATGCCCGCGGAGTGCATCATAATGTCGTCATCGCGGGCGCCAGCGCGCTGGCGGTGGACACGGTGGGGGCCTCGGTGATGGGCATCGATCCGGCTCGGATGAAGCACCTCGAACTGGCAAGCCGTAAGGGCTACGGCAGCACCGAGATCGATCTGGTCTGGACGCGCGGCAATGAAGTCGAGCAGGCCCGGCGGGCGTTCCGCCTGCCGAAGGGAGCCTGA
>JAEHDI010000419.1 GCA_016880505.1 Bryobacterales bacterium
CAGCGGGGCGGGGGGGCTGATTACGCAGACGCAGAACCAGCAATATTCTGCGCACGAAGGATCCGGCGAGCGCACCACGCGGTTCGGTCTCAGGTTGGACTTCTAGCCCACTCAAAGTCTTGGGCGGGCCGGGTTACCGGCCCGCCTCCCTTGCTGGCGAGACGGTGCTGACCAGCAGGACAGCGGTCCCCCGGCGAAATGAGATCTGCGAAGCCGCCACTATTCCACCGCCTCGCCCAGCCCTTTGTGGCTGTATCACGGCCGGGGGAAATCCTTCGCGACCCGCCTGAGGAGCGCCTCGGGATCGTTTTCCATCACGTAGATCTTGAGACGCCAACTCTGCTGCGCGGGCGGAGCGGTAGACGGAAGCCACTCAGGGTTGTTGTGCAGGCAGTCGTGAAACGCCTGCAACATCGTTTCCGCCGACCCGTTTCCCATCGCCGCCAGATACTTGCCGTCTCTCGAAACGGTTCCGATCACCGGCGTCGTATAGCGGTCGGGGCTGTTCGCTTCTGACCAGACAGTAGTTGGAAAGTTGGATGACCAGCGCGGCAATACGGAAGGAAAACGGCTCCATACCGCCGTGTACATCTGGGCCCAGACTGGATTGTTCATCGACTCGTACTCAGGGCGATTGGGAAGATTTCGCCGCGTGGTCTTGCCTAAGAACGTCCTGCCTTTTTCGGTGAAAATGAAACAACGCTTCGCGAATTCGGGGTATGGCTCCGGCTTGCTCGCAAAAGCCGGAGCGCGTATCAGTTGCCAGCAGAGGTTGGGGAGCAGCAGGCCGGCCGGTACCTCACCTGTCGCACCCTTGTCCAACTCGGGCCGAACGACGAACTCGACCGCCCCCGGCTCAGGGGTCACAGTGGTCACGAGGAGCACCTGCGGGTACCGGACAACCCGGTGGCGAAGCTCGATCCTTCCTCCGCTGATCGCCGCGGCGCCCGTGAAGTCTACTGGGATTTCGTAGCACCACGAGTCGCAAGTGAAATCCGGCACGTTCGGAAACGTGCTTGCGACCAAGGTCATGCTCCTCATGTCCTTCGGATAGTTCCGGGGCCTTTGGAAGACATACAAGCTGGGAAGGGTTTTCGGATCAGGATTCGTCGCCCTCACAACCACGTTTTCCCGCGGTTTTTCTTGCTGTGCGAAAGCTGCTTCCCGAAAGCCAACACAGGAGAGGACGCAGCCAACCGCTACGCAACCGCACATTGTGGTTCGTTTCAGCATCCGTGTGGCTCGGTCCACTGCCGTTTGTTCATCGTGCCACAGATTTCGGCGTCATTTCACATCCTAATCTTCACCGTAGAGGACACAGAGAGCACGGAGGAAAGATGTTTCCATGGCTGTCGTAGTTAAACTTGGTCTTCGCTGCGCCAAGGGCTCAGGACTGGAGTCCTGCGCCACCCTGTGGGTAGGTCCCCAGACCTGAGCCGTGTGCCGAAGGCAGCCCCAAAGTGTATCAGAGCTGCGGAATATCCAAGGGCTGCATAAGGCTACTAGGGCGCGATGACACCGATTCGCAGTCCGATCAGCCGGAGGATTCGGCCGGAAAGAAGCTCGTACTCCTTGATGCCCTCGATCTCTGCCGCCAGCGCCTCGTCCCTTCTGGCAGCCGCCCTAGCCGGATCCCTCTCCAACTGCCCCCGCATAATACCGCCAGGGAACGTCAGAGAGTGTACATTGACGTAGAATCTGCCCGGATTGGCGAGTACCTCCTCAATCACCGCCAATATCACAGGATCGGTGGTCTGCGCTGCGCGAAAAAAGGCGCCGGAACCCGCGGTCACGTCCACTGCCGCGCCGAAATTGGCCGGCACGACGACCGGTCCGGGGGAGCCTACCGCTCCGCGGTGAATGTGCATGTTAGTCACGGTCTCCGCCTGGCCAAACGTGTGTTCGATTCGGAAATCCGTGACGGCCGACAGGAGAGCGCCCTGTGCATCGCGCTTCAGGAAGAACTCCACAACGGCACTCCCCATCGCCTGGTACCCGACTGACGCCGGGTTGTTCTCCAGCGTCGAGCTCATCAACGCCTGAAACCGTTGCGTCTCCGTCGTCTGGCCGTGCAGCAGCAGCGGCAGAACGGCCAGCCCCAATGAGACAGCAGCAAAAATCTTTCGCATCGTTTCCCCCAGAGAGAGTGAACGTAGCTGATTGCTTCCGGCTTCCGCAGACAGCCGGATCGCCACTCTTCGCATAAGTACACCAGAAACGGCGCGCACGAGCAATACTTACCTGCAAGAGTTAACATTTGACGACGGGTTTTTACATTCGAGCCAGCATCGATGGGCCGGCGTCTCAGACCGAGAGTCTCTTAGAACCGGCTGTAACTCGGTCTTACGTTCTTCCCGCCGCTGTAAGCTCGTACGCGGTGCTAAGGATGAAGCCAGGGATCCAGCCCATTTTGCGCTGGTCGAGTTCCACTTCGTGATTTTCGGCGGGGACGGCCCAGCCCGTGTATGCGCGGCGGATGTCGCCCTCCGGCGTGATGTTCCCGGTGACGTACCTCCACGCACGCTCCACCACCGGCGTGTAGGACGCCGGAAGCCACCGCCGCCGAATCGCCTCGTGCAGGCCCATGGCACACATGGCGGTCCCGGTGGTTTCAAGGGGGCTGTCCGGTTCGTTCATGAACAGGCGTAAGCCACCACTCTCGTCCTGTACCCTGGAGATGCCGTCCGCGAGCTTCCGGACATCCCGCACAAACCCGGCGAACGCCGGATCTTCCGGCGGCAGGTGCCCAAGCACGCTGGTGATCGACCAGAGCAGCCATCCGGTCGCGCGTGTCCAGTAAGTCTTTCCCAGACCGTCATTGAGAAGAATCGTCTTCGCGAGGCCCGTGTCCGGCATCAGGAACGTATCCGTGTACGTGCGAAGCTGAAAGACCGCCTGACGGCGATATACCGCGCCGCCTGTCGGGTCTAGCGCAGATGCAAGAATCAAAGCGCTCACCGCGAAGTAGCAGGTGTCCGGGATGGCGAACTCCGCGGTGTCGTCGTGCGCTACCAGTCCGTACCGGTTGCGCGCGACTTCATGCAGGATAATGTCGGCGAGCTCGATGCAGACTCTGCGAGCGCGCTCGTCCTTCGACTGTGTGAAGATCTCGTAGCACGGGAAGCACAGCCCGAACTGTCCGGCGTACGTCGTAATCGGAATGCCGCCGGCACGAGCGGGCCGGGACCTGTGGCCGCTATACGGGCTTACAGTGTCCCTGTTGAGATGCGATTCGAGCCATGTCCGCGCGAACGGGCCTGCCTCCGGGACATAACGCCGGCCCCACTCAAGCATTCCTTTCATCAGAAGGGTGCCGAACCAGTCGGTGTTGTGCGAGGCGGGGTTCGAATTCAGCGTTGCCGCGAGGATTGCGGCCACTCCGGGAGGAGTGTCTTTCGGCAGGCGGCTCCGAATCTGGTCCGCCGAAACAGGCCCGCCCGCGAACGCGGCGAACATGCCGAGTGCTTCTCGTCGAGTGATCGATGACATGTAGTTTTCA
>JAEHDI010000420.1 GCA_016880505.1 Bryobacterales bacterium
CCTTGACGTAGACATAGTTCAGCGTCGGAGTGGCTGTCGTCCCGGCGTTCTTCTTGCGGATCAGGAACCCGAACCGCTTGTTGTCCTTTGCCCCGTAGGGGTACTCGAACGGCATCCCCGTTGCGCCGTTGTAGTCCAACTGTGTAGACGCCGAGATCGTCGCCTCGGGAACGGCGCAGTTGAGCGTCTGTATCGTGAAAGTCGCCGTGGAAACGTACACATCCCGGTACACCCGCAGGGTTTCTCCAACCTGGAGCCGGTTGCAGTCGGCGGCGTTGGTGAACGTGATCTTGGTGTAGTTTGCCGACGTGTTGTACACCATTCCCGTTCCGAGCTTCCAGTCGTCTCTTGGCGTCAACTCGAAACTGAACCAGTCGCCCGGTTGATCCGCCGAGCCGGAGTCTGAGATCAGACTTGACCCCTCGGTTGTTGGCAGATCGAACTCGCGGATCGGGTCTTCGCACTTCGCCCCGTCGCGGGTAAGGCAGACCTGCATCGTCTGTCCCCCGGTCGTACAGTTCGCGCCCGTGCAGTAGCCCTTGACGTAGAGGTTGATGAACGACAGTTCGTTGACGGAGACGGAAGAGGAAGTGGGGTAGGTCCACCCCGTCACGGCCAGCCAGTCCTGCCCCGAGCCGGTGTAGGTCGCATAGGCCGCGTCATCGGCCAGAGCGTTTGAGGGACTTGTCCAGTTCGTGCCCGAAGCGGTGGAGAACACGCCCGCCGCCGTGCTGTTGGCATAGAGCCAACTCTTCTTGGTCAGATCTTTGAGCGCGGCCCCGGTGTGCGGGTCGATGACCTCTTCCCCGTACTTTGGCGTCGAGGGCCAGCGGTGTTGTCCCAGACGCTCCGTGTCGGGCTGAAAAGCGTCCTGCCGGGTCGCCCCGAACGGGATGTTGGCCGTGCGGAACGTGCCGGTAGCGGTATCCCCCCCGCAAGTTACCCGGCAGTAGTGGACCGTATCGGCCTTCAGAGCACGCGAGTACCAGCGGCTGCTCGCCGCCTTGTCGCTCTTGCGCTGCCCGACTACAAACGTCCGGCTTCTGCCGATGCTCACGTTCCCCGCACGCGAGTCCGCATTGGACGAGGCGAACAGGGCGGCATTCACGTCATGCACGAGCGGCGTGTACGAGGCCGACTCGCTCACTTCGAGGGTGCAGGCCGCGCTGGACGGCGCGCTGTAGGCAATCACCGCCTGCGTCGGCGTCACCCCCACAACGCGGAGATTGTCCACGGCCCCAGCCAGGGGCAGGGCCAGAAGCCAGAGTAGTTTCCTCATCGCGTCACCGTGGTCTTCAACGCCCAGAAGTCAATCCCCAGATACTTGTTTGCCGCCTCGGTGGTGATGACCTGGAACGCCGGTACAGTGCGCGCGCCGGATGCGGGAAGATTCGTTGTCTTGGTCACAGCCACCCCGCCGTTGACCGACAAGCTAACCTCGGTGCATCGTCCGCCGCCCGACGCGGAGCACCACACCCGCAACTGCGTGAATGCTGCCGTTGCTGTTACCGCCGAGTCCGCAGTGGAGCACGTCGATCCATCGCACGTCGCCAGCCTCCACACTCCCGCAGACGCGGTGCCGACATGCTCGACATAGACCGAGTTCAACTGCGCGTCCGCATCTGGCGAGGCAAACAGCCCGCAGCGGTGCTTTACCTGAGTCAACCCACCTTCGGGCTTGACGACGCACTTGAACTCCCACGTCTCGGAGTCCATCACGTCTTGGATGGGCAACTGATTCCACGATGGCCGGTAGGAAACTCCCCATCCATTCGCCGGCGTTCCGCCAAACTCCAGGCGGTACACTCCCCAGTGGTTTGAGTCTTGGGAACTGGCGTTCCATCCTGCGTTGCTTGTCGCCCCGCCGAACGCAGACGCGCCCCACCGTGGATCGGAAGACTGGAAGAACTCTTCCCGCACCCAGAACACGTCTTCGTCGGCGGGGTTGAACGCCACCGTCGCGTCGCCGCCAGCGCCGCCGTCCGTCAGCGTCATGTGCATCCCCGGCGTCAGCACCCGCTCGTTCGTCAGCCCGCCATTCGCCGCCAGCGCCACATACTGCGCGTCCGCGGGAGCGCCCGAGCCGCCGCCACAGGACCATGCCCCGTTCAAACGGGTAGCCATCGCCCCCGTACCGCCCGAGGCGCATGGGGTCGCCACCGTGCAGTCGGAGCAGTACGTCGTTGCTCCGTTGTACACGTCGCCTGCCGGGAGCTTTGCAAAAGGAATCCCAGCCCCGCCGGCAAAGTAATTTGTCTTTACAGCAGCATGGCCGACCCCGAGAAAGGTTGAGTACCACATCGCCTGACCAGAGATGTAGTTGTGGTTGATGTCGTAATCCGAATGCGTTCCGTAAATCATCGCGGGTTCGTTCAAGAAGAACCCGCCGCCGCCGACCCAAACCGAGTGAAAAGCTGCCCCTTGGGCGGGCATCCAGTCATCAAGGTGAGCGCTCTCGTTGCCGACGATGTAGGTGCCAAACCCCCCGCGAACGAAAAGAAGATTGTCCGCCGCTCCAGTGATCCACAAGGCGTCGCCGAAACCAGAAGACCCACCAGTACGGTCATCCAGGACGGAACTGATCGTGAACGTCGTATTCCCACCGGAGTACTGAACATTGGAAATCGTCCTGATCGCGTGGAACAGAGTATTGTTAGTGCCTCCGGTAAGCAGAGCGAATACCTGTTCTGTTCCATTGAGGAGATACGGGGTGTAGTCCACTCCAGCAATGGTGACAGTGGTCCCGGACACAGTGAACGTGTAGCCGACGCCGTATGAGAAAGTGTCCTCGATGTAGCTGTTCGTGAGCGCCCCGATGCCGCCTGGAGTGCGGCACGTCCAGGTCACGGTGCCATCTACGACCGTATTACCGGGAGTCATCGGCCACGTTGGTTCCGAGCCTCCCGAAGTCCCGCCGCTCGTCGCCTCGTAGAAATACGAAAAGTGGGCCGTTGTTGGCACCACAACGCGGCCCGTTGGCACATACTTGTTGGCCTGCCATTTGTACTGCCCGAACAAGACCCCTTCGTTGCAGGATGTGGCCGTTACCTTGGTGAACTTGTTATGAGAACCGTTCACGGCGTGGATCGCGTAACTCTTTGTAAACGTAATGAATACATTGTCAAACGTGCAGGACGTGCAATATCTCAGGTGCAGACCATAGTAAGCTGCCGAGTCGCCATTGAGATGCAGGTTCTTAACGCTTGCGTTGAGCGTTTCCGTCAGTAGGCTCTGATCCTGAATTAACGTCGTCATGCTGCTACCGGCGACGATGGCCGAAGCGTGTTGCCGATCTGAAGCCCCTTGTAGGGTGACACCGCTTTTCAGCGTTAACGGAGAGGTAATCCTGTAGGTCCCAGCGGGGAAGAATACAACCCCGCCAGCGGTCGCCCAGGCGGGCGCGCCTGGAGCCGTCGCAGCGGCATCGATAGCGGCCTGGATCGCCGCCGTGTCATCGGCTGAGTAATCCCCCACCGCCCCGTAAGCCTTGACGTTGTACACCTGTCCCCCCTTGTCGCGGAGGGGGGCGGTAAGGTGCTTGTTCGTGTTGTCCCAGGCGAAGTTGGCCGCGTCGCCACCGAAAGTTGAGCCGTCGTGGAACTGCACCGCTCCGGTAGTTCCGCCAGGACTCCCAGTTCCGCCACCAGTGGCGTCAATTTGTTCCCAAGTGTTCGTGTTGGTGCAGTAATAGGCGTTGTGATTCGTCGTGTCGAGGTAGAATGACTGCCCAGCCGTGCAGGAGCCGGATGGCACGCCAGCGCCAGTGGAGTACTGCGGGACAATCGCCGTGTCCACCGCTACCGTCGCTACGCCGCTCGCCTCCGTCACGACCACTCCTGCGCCGGCAGTCACCTGCTTCGCCGAAAGGAACGCGCGGAAGTCGGCGCCGGTGTCATCCCACAATCCCGAAGTTGCGTTCCAGATGAATAATGGAAGTGAATCGGCGGGAAACTGTGTAATACCGTTCTGACTTGCGCAGCCCGCGCAGGAAATCGTCAGACCGCTGTGGCCGATCATGATCGTCCCCGACGGATCGAGATACAAGAAAGCCTGTCCACTACCGCCGCTGATCGTCGCAGTGGCGCTGGTCGCGAAAGCGTAGCTCTTGTTCCCGAATCGCGCGACGCAGGGCTTCACCGCCGCGCATCCACCGTTAACCGTCAGAAGCGAGCCACCCGTTTTCACGACTTTGAAGTCGTTGAGGTCGGCTGTGCTCGATGCGCCACTGCTGCCACTGACCGTTCCCGGTTGCCACTGATTGCCGGCCGCATTCCAGACCAGGCTCTGACCGTCGGCGGGAAAAGTGGATGCCACCGGACGCCCCTGAATCCGGCCCACGACCGTCGTCGCTTGTCCCCCGGATACGTCTCCGCCGAGCGATCCCGTAAAGCCCCCAGCGCTTCCGCTGATGTTGCCGATGATTTTCGAACCGGCGAGAGCTGTGATCCACGGCGGGTCTGAGTAGCCGGCGCCTGATACGATACACGTCGGGCAGGACAGCGTCAGCCTGTTCGAAGATTCTGATACTGAGATCGGGGAAGAAACGTCGAACGACTTGAACTGCAAGTCCACGCCGAGTTTCTGCGCGAACCAGTGGAATGTTCCTCCGCCTATATTCGACGCAGTGTTCGCTTCGCCGCTTGATGTACCGGAGGACTGGAGCGTCCACGTGTTCGGAGCAGTGCAGCCGTACAGGTTTTGACCGGCTGGCGCGTCAGACTTGAAGAAGAGTTCGCCGGTCGAGCAGGTCGCCGGAAGAAGGACGCCCGTTTTAGCTGGCCGCGTCGAACTCGCGGCTCCGAAGTCAGGTGATTTCCCCTGCCTGCCAAGATCGATTTGTGTCTGCGCGAATCCGGTTGCCGCCGCACACAGCAGCAGGCAACTCGGCGTAATTGCGTTGATTTTCCTCATGGATAGGCCTTGGGGTTCGAGTGCAGCGAGCTATCAAGTCGCGCTCCCGAACGGGGTTACTTCTGGGAGGGCGAGGCAGCCACTCCCGATTTCAGGTTGTGCCCGTCGTTTTCATGGTGCGGTACGTTTCAAGGAGGGTATATTGAAAACAATTGGGATATATCTTTGCAAACACTGTGACTCATGAACCGCCGGGCGAGGAACTGCTTGCACCGGGCGACTCGGCGCCCGCTACGAGGCGGAGTTGGAGCCGTCCGCGTTGTCGGCAACAGGCGGAGCGACGCTCCGCCGGCGCGCCCGCGGCACGTTGGTCTCCCCTTCCTGAGGAATTGTGCTATGTTTAGGGTGTTCGCCGCCGCACACCGGGCGGGAGTAATTCAGTGGTAGAATGCCAGCTTCCCACACCCATCCTTTCCCGTCAATGATTTAGACCCTTTGGTGTCCGACATGGTGTCCGCGTATAATGCGGCCATCGAGGGGACACAATGGCACGCGTCAACATCCTGAAGAAGGTCAAGATCGACGGTGTTTGGAAGCTCCTGTCAATCCCTCGAAACTCGAAGGGCCACTTCGACTGGACCGCACTCCGCTGAAGCCCAGTCAGTTGCCTCCGCAGTGGCGCAGTACCTCGAACACGTTGAGACGCTGAAGAAGCTGAACACGTACCGGAAGTACCAGGCGGTCTTGCGACGCTTCTCGAAGCACTTCGAAGGCCGCACGGTGGAGTCGATCCCGATTGCTGCTCTCAACGACTACATCGTTCACCTGAAACGCGACCTGAGCATGTCGGCCAACACGGTGCTTCACAACACGATCATCATTGCGCAGTTCTTCAAGCGCCACGGGCGCGGCGGAATCACAAGGCTGCTGGACTTGCCTCAGCGGATTGTCACGCTGCCGCAGGAGTATCGTCAGGAAGAACTCGACAAGTTCCTTAAAGGCTGCAACGATTTCGAGCGGGCGCTGTTCTACACCTTCCTGCTAACCGGCTTCCGCGAACAAGAGGTGATGTACCTGACCTGGGGCGATCTCAATCTGGACCTCAGGACAGCGCGCGTAACGGCAAAGCCGCAGCTTGGATTCTATGCAAAGCGCTGGGAGGAACGGGAGGTGCCCATCCCGGCCCACCTTGTCGAGATTCTGAAGAAGCATGCCAGGAAGGAGGGCAGCCAGTTCGTGTTCCCCTCACCAACTGGGAATCGCGAGCAGCATATGCTGGATCGCTGCAAGGCGGTCTCCAAGCGTGCCGGCCTGGAGGCAGACCGGTTCGATTTGAAGACATTCAGATCCACCTACGCGACGCGAATGCTCCGCGCCGGCTTTGACGTGAGAACGGTTCAACACTGGATGGGGCACAAATCTCTAGAGACGACGATGCGCTATCTCGTACCGGCAACCGAAGTCCACGCCAAGTTGGACCAGATCGACATTCCTGGCGCTTCGCCGACACTCGTGCTGTCACGAACGCGTACACGGTCGGAGAAGGGGCTTGGGGCAGGACGGAACTTGTCCCCCACCAGACGCTGATTCACATCTGCCAGTGGCACAGCGCCAACTCCTTTGACCATCTGACTGAGTTTCAGAGGCACGCGCGGGAACTCGCGGCCAATCCGGCAGAATGGATGCCGTGGAATTTCCGCGCGACGCCGGAGCGAAGCGGCGTCTCCAATGCTGAGTAGCGTATGATGAATCGGCAGCGGGCAACTGCTTCAGCCGCAACGGTGCCCCCAACGAGGCAATGGCCAAACCCAAGAAAGACCCCAACCGAGAGGAGCGAATCCACAATGAAGCCATCGTTGACACTAACGGGCCGGAAGAGCAGGCGATGGGCTGGTATTACTACCTGGAGAACAAGGTCCACTTCCCTTTCCAGGCCAAGTGCATTGTTTCCAAAGCGGTTTCACCACTCAGGAAAGGGGAGACTGTCGAAGTCAGGCACCTTGCGCCTGAAGATGCCTGCGCCAGCGATGTGCTCGTGCTGATCCGATGGCAGGGCCGAGACATGGCCGTCCCTCTTTCCCAACTGGCCGCCATCGATCCGGACGATTCAACCGATGAAGCTATCGGCGACTGGCATTACTGGGTGGCGCAGGGCTACCTCTTCTGAAATCATGTCGGCCCATACTATCCATCACCCGGACCTCACCGGTGTTTGGCTCTACCTGTAGAATCGAACAGACCCATGGCCAGACGTCAGTCGAAATCGCAACCGACGTGGACAGATGTTAAGACAAAGCTCGCGAGTTTTGATCGGACAGGATTACTGGGCCTGATCCAGGATCTCTACGCTGCGCACAAAGATAATCAGACGTTTCTTCACGCCCGCTTTGGCCTGGGTGAGGACGTTCTGGAACCCTACAAGCAGACGATAGATCGGTGGCTTTCGCCTGACGTGTTTCGGATGCAGGATACGTCTGTAGCCAAAGCCAAGCAAGCCATTTCAAATTACAGGAAAGCGGTTGGCGAAGCCGCCGGACTGGCCGAGCTGATGGTCTTCTATTGCGAGCGGGCTGCCGGGTTTTGTAGCGATATCGGCTATGAAGACGAGAGCTACTTCGCTGCGCTGGTGCGCATCTTCGAGCAGGCTCTCACCGTCGCGAGTACATTACCCGCCAGCAGTCGGGACGCCCTGGTCGCCAGGCTGGATCGAGTACGCGGCATCAGCCAAGAGTTCGGCTATGGCGTCGGAGACGACGTGGATTTCATCTTTGCGAAGTACGCGAAGCGCAGGAACTGATCTTCCGCGCTTCGCCAGCGGCTGTCGCGACCCAGGCAGCCTTGCCGGAAGCTCACGTTGCAGAAGTAGCCGCTTTTCGGCAACTGAGTGTAAGAGATCCAGAAGGGGCTTGTCAATATAGTTCCACTATGGAAGGATATTGACAAGGGCCAGCATGGAGGCCCGGGAGAGAATCAAGCTATGCCCCGCTCGCGCTTTGACGAACTCGCAGCAGTTGCCGAGGAGAACGACGGCTTGGTGACGGCCGAGCAGGCTCGACTGGCTGGCGTCACAGACTCGGTCTTGGCTCGACTTGTACAGCGAGGGCGGATCGAACGAACGGCCAGAGGCGTCTATCGCATCCCCTATTTCCCGCCAGGGCGTTTCTCGCAATACCGGGAGGCTGTGCTTTGGGCGAAGGCCAACCGCGGCCCAAACGAGGTGGCCATTTCGCACGCAACAGCTCTCGCCGTGTATGGGATCTCGGACGCCAACCCGCACGTGATTCACCTAACGGTACCTAGATCCGCCCGTCTGCGGCGGCAGCGACCGAAGAGTGTTGTCCTGCACCGCGAAGACGTCACAAGAGAGGAGATCACCGTCCAAGAGGGAATTCCGGTCACGACGGTTGGCAGAACCGTCACCGACCTCCTTCGGTCCGGCGGAAGGGTTGACTTGGTTCGCCAAGCCATCTCCGATGCCCGGCGCGAGGGATTCATCAGCGAGAGTGAGGCGAGACAACTTCGTCGGCAGGTCGAAATGCACCTGAAGTCGATAAATACTCCTGGAGACCGGATGGAGCCGGCGATCTCATGAGTTCCAGGCCGAGGCCACCGGAGCGGTTGGAGAAGAGACTGGCCCGCGTTGCGCGGGATCAGGGCCTCGATCAGGAGCGCCTGCGGCGCTGGGTCTCCTTTCTGGCACTCTGTGGGGTACTCGAAAGAGCGCTTGCAGAAGGCGTCCTGGGCGCCTACTGTCTCAAAGGTGGTGTGGCGATGGAACTGCGTTTCGCACAAAGTGCGCGCGCGACAAAGGACCTGGACTTGGGGATGGAAGGCACTCGCACGGGCCGCTTGCGGACGCTGTCGGAAACTCTGCAGTTGGGTTTTGACGAATTCACATTCCGCCTTAAGGCCCAGACTCGGGAAATGGAGCAGGCGGACACTGTCCGCGTCCAGGTCGCCGTCGCATACCGAACGCGTTCCTGGCAGACGATCGAGGTCGATCTTGGGCCCGCCAAAGTGGGCCAAGTTGACCTGGTTGAACCCAAGGTCCACGGCTTGCTGGAACTGGGGATTCCAGTGATTTCGCCCGTGCGCTGTTTGGGCCTTGCTGACCAGATAGCGCAGAAGCTCCATGCGTGCACGGGCCCGGCCGCGGCGGGACGAGCGCGTGACGTTCTGGACATTCTGCTGATTGATGCGCTCGGGGAGCTCGACTACCGCAAGGCCGCCGAGGCGGCCCGCCGTGTTTTCGACGAACGTGCGACTCATCCATTCCCGCCTGAGTTTGTCATGCCTCCGGAGTGGCGTCCTGAGCTGGAGGGGTTAGCGGCCGAACTCGGCTTCCCTCTCACGACATCCTCTGCCATTGAGCAACGGTTCCTAGAGGTCATCCGATTGTTGGGACGTGCCGCGAGGGCCGATGCGTGACGATCTCCACCACCTCCGCAGCGAGAATCGGCGTCTCCGCGAACTCCTGGCCAAGCATGGCATTGAGATCCCTCCAGACAAGGACAGGATAGTTCAGCCGGCTGTGGCGACGAACGCTCCGGCACGTACGCCGGAGGAATAGGTGAGGCTGTTCCGGGAGCTCTTTCGTGGCCGCGAAGATATTTACGCCCTCCGCTGGGAGAGCCCAGATGGCCGAAAAGGCTACAGCCCCAAGTCGGAGCGGGACTGGAAGGCATACCATGCGGCGAAACAGGAAGATCGGCAACGAGTCGACAAGGAAACTCGAAAGTACCTCCCGCTCACCGACGCTGTGATTCGAAGTCATCTCACCGGCGAGGTCACCATTGGCGTCTACCCTTTACTTCTCGATGAGACTTGTTGGTTCCTTGCGGCAGACTTCGACAAGAAGGCGTGGCAAGAGGACGCTGCGGCGTTCCTTACGTCCTGCCGAGACTGGGACATCCCGGCTGCTCTGGAGAGATCGAGATCCGGGGAAGGCGGTCACATCTGGATCTTCTTCGAGCGCGCTGTTGCCGCGGCGCTGGCGAGGAAACTCGGCTCCGCGTTGCTCACACGATCGATGGACCGCCGCCATCAGATCGGCCTTGATTCCTACGATCGGTTCTTTCCCAATCAGGACACCATGCCGAAGGGCGGCTTCGGCAATCTGATCGCGCTTCCGCTACAAAGAGCGCCGCGTGAGGCAGGCAACAGCGTCTTTCTCGATGACACTTTCGTGCCCTACCCTGATCAGTGGGCGTTTCTCTCCTCTATCCAACGCGCGAGTTGTGCCGCGCTTGAATCGCTGGTTGCGGAAGCTCAACGAAAAGGCGATCTCATCGGCGTGCGCATCAGCCTGGGTGAGGATGAGGATGGCCCGGACCCGTGGAGACTCCCTCCATCGCGCAAGCGCGCGGATGGTCCCATCGAGGGCCCTCTTCCACGATCTGTGAAAATCGTCCGTGCCAATCTCCTCTTCATCGAGAAGGAGGGTTTGCCACCGGCGATGCTGAATCGGTTGCTCCGAATCGCAGCCTTCCAGAATCCTGAGTTCTACAAGGCTCAATCGATGCGCCTTTCGACCTACGATAAGCCCCGGGTCATTGGGTGCGGTGAGGACTTGGCCAAGCATCTGGCCTTGCCTCGTGGTTGTCTGGCTGACGTGATCGCCCTGTTCGAGCGTCATCGAGTGAAGCCACTGGTTCGCGACGAGCGATTTTCCGGAGCTCCGATCAATGTCGAGTTCCGAGGGAGTCTACGCGCTCTTCAGAAGGAGGCAGTCGAAGCGATCATCCCACACGACGATGGGATTCTCTGCGCTCCAACCGCCTTTGGCAAGACGGCAGTGGCTGCCTGGTTGATCGCGCATCGAAGGGTCAGCACGCTCGTGCTGGTTCATCGCCAACAGTTGCTCGATCAGTGGCGCGAGAGGCTGGCGATGTTCTTGGATCTGCCCATCAATGACATTGGGCAGATCGGCGGCGGCAAGACGAACCGGACGGGCCGGATCGATGTCGCGGTCCTTCAGAGCCTTCACCAGAAGCAGGAGGTCAAGGATTTCGTCGCCGATTACGGCCACGTGATTGTAGACGAGTGCCATCACCTTTCGGCTGTCACATTCGAGAAGGTGATGCGCGAGGTCAAGGCACGCTACGTCGTCGGCCTCACGGCGACGCCAAGCCGGAAGGACGGCCATCACCCGATCATCTACATGCAGTGTGGACCGATTCGCTATCGCCTGAGCACTCGCACGATGACCGCGGCCACCCCGTATGAGCATATCGTCATTCCTCGGCCTACCGACTTCCTGATGCGCGGCGAGGCAGGGGACATCACTATTCAAGACGTCCACGCCGATCTGGTCAGTAATGAGTCCCGGAACGACATGATTGCGGGGGATCTTGTCCGCGCGGTTGAGGCGGGTCGGTCCCCACTTCTGCTGACCGGGCGAACCGAACACCTCAGCGTCTTCGCGAGCAAGCTGAGCGGCCTCATCAGGAACGTGTTCGTCTTGAAGGGCGGCCTCGGCCGGAAACAACGCAGAGCGATCGCAGAGCAACTTGCCGCAGTTGGCGAGACTGATCAGCGGGTGATACTTGCCACGGGGAGCTACATCGGCGAAGGGTTCGACGACGCCCGCCTGGACACGCTCTTTCTGGCGACGCCGATCTCCTGGAGGGGGACCCTGCAGCAGTACGTGGGTCGGCTTCACCGGCTGCACGACAACAAGCGTGTCGTGGAGGTTTACGACTACGTTGATGGGAATGTGCGAATGCTCGTGCGGATGTACGAGCGACGGCTGAAGGGCTATAGCGACATGGGGTACAAGATCCTCGATGGTGCGGCGAGACAGCAGGATCTCTCACTATGAGAATGCCGGGGCTGCGGTGCGTCGGTGCCCGCCACCGTGGCGTACAACGTGAAATCAGCGACTGCTCGCA
>JAEHDI010000421.1 GCA_016880505.1 Bryobacterales bacterium
GCGGCGGGCGTGATGCACATCACCGCGCAGGCGCTTTCCGATGCTCTGGGTTGGATCCTGGTATTGATCGTGGCGGCGTTTTTCGTGTGGGCTCTGTTTCTGGGCGACTGGTCGGCGGCGGAGCGGAAGCGGCTGGTGGTTGTGGGCGTGCTGTTCCTGGCGTCGTCGTTGTTCTGGTGCATGTTCGAGCAGGCAGGCTCGACGTTGAACCTGTTTGCCGAGCGGAACACCGACAAGACGGTCCTGGGATTCGCTGTGCCGGCAAGCTGGCTGCAAGCGCTGAACGCGCTGTTCATCATCCTTCTGGCGCCGGTGTTTGCGTGGATCTGGGTTAAGCTTGGACCGCGGGAGCCGTCAAGCCCGACAAAATTCGTGCTCGGCCTAGCTGCGGGCGGAGCAGGATATGCGGTGCTGGTGGTGGGTGCGTCGGTGGCTGCGCAAGGAGTACAGGTGAGCCTGATGTGGCTCGTGATCGTCTACCTCTTTCACACGGTGGGCGAACTTTGCCTCAGTCCGGTGGGTCTGAGCGCGATGACGAAGCTGGCTCCGGCGCGGATTTCGGGACTGCTGATGGGCGTGTGGTTCCTGTCGATCTCGGTGGGCAATTACATGGGTGGACGGCTGGCATCGCTATACGAATCGCTGCCGCTGACGGAACTGTTCGGAGCGGTGGCGGCGTTCGGGATCGGCGCGGGGTTGGTGCTGGCGGTTTTTGTCAAGCCGGTGAAGCGGCTGATGGGCGGCGTCAAGTAGCAGGATTCATTCCGATGAAACTCGACGAAATTCAAGCGGCGTTGCGGGAGCAGGGGCTCGACGGGTGGTTGTTCTTCGATCATCACCAGCGCGATCCACTGGCGTACCGGGTGCTGGACTTTGCGCCCGAAGGCCCGGTGACGCGGCGATGGTACTACCTGATTCCAGCGGACGGCGAACCGCGGAAGCTCGTGCACGCGATCGAGTCGTTCGTCCTGGATGCGCTGCCGGGTGCGAAGCGAGTGTACTCGGGCTGGGCGCGGCAGACGGACGGACTGCGGGAGCTGCTCGCGGGGTGCCGGAGAGTCGCCATGCAATACTCGCCGCAGTGCGCGATTCCGTACGTCTCGATGGTGGACGCAGGGACGGTGGAACTGGTGCTGGCGACGGGCGTGGAAATCACGAGCTCCGCGGACCTGATCCAGTATTTCGAGGCGCGGTGGGACGAGGCGAAGCTGGAGAGCCATCTCGAGGCGGGCCGGCGCGTGGATGAGATCCGCGGCAACGCGTTCCGCCTGATCGGCGAGAGGCTGCGAGCGGGAGAGCGGATCCGTGAGTTCGACGTAAAGCAATTCATTCTGGATTCGTTCGCAGCGGCCGGGATGGTGACGGACCATGGGCCGATCGTAGGGGTAAACGCGAATGCGGCCAATCCGCACTACGAGCCGTCAGAGGGCGCGAGCGAGAAAATCCGGCGAGGCGACCTGGTGCTGATCGACATGTGGGCGAAGCTGGCCAAGCCGCGGAGCGTCTATTACGACATCACGTGGACAGGCTTCTGCGGAACGGAGCCGCGGGCCGAAATCGAAAGGGTCTTCGGGATTGTACGCGAAGCGCGCGATCGGGCGGTGCGGCGCGTGCGGGAGGCAGTGGAAGCAGGCGAGCCGTTGCGGGGGTTCGAGGTGGACGATGCGGCGCGGGAATACATTCGGGAGCAGGGTTTCGCCGACCAATTTGTGCACCGCACGGGCCACTCGATCGGCGAGGACGTCCACGGGGCCGGCGCGAACATGGACAACCTGGAGACGCACGACGAGCGGAGGGTGATCGCTGGGACGTGCTTTTCGGTCGAGCCTGGCATTTACCTGCGGGACTTCGGGATACGGTCCGAAGTGAACGTGTACGTCGGTGAGCGAAGCGCGCGGGTGACAGGGCAGTCGCAGGAACGGCTGGTGCTCATCTGATGCAGCACGCTGCGTTTCTCGCTCTTGCGATGGCGGGCGCGTGCGTCGCCGCCGATTCCCATCCAAAGGCCTTCCCGCTGCCGGCGCAGGACGGCGTGGCGCTGATCGAATGGATCAGCGCGTCGACGTTCCGATTCTGCCGGGCATGGGAGACGGCTCCGTGCAAGCCGGGCGCGGATCGTGAGGTGGAAGTCGAGCGCGAAGACGCGGGAGCGCGACTGCGATTTCGGACGAAGTACCTGCACGTGGACGTCGACAAAGCTACCCTGCGGGTTTCGGTGCGTACGCCGGAAGGTCCGAAGCTCTTGGAGGACCTGGCCGAAGTTCGCCGGGCGGAGGGAGCAGTGGTGATCGAAAGATCGGCGCCGGCGGGGGAGCGGTTCTACGGCCTCGGGGCACACTCCCACGAGTCGGCCGATCTTCGCGGAACGGCGATGGACACCACCAAGCCGTTCCTCATGTCGAGCCGCGGGTACGGTCTGCACCACGCATCGCCCGGCAGGTATACCTTCGATCTGGCGCGGAAGCAGAGCGACCGATACCGGATCACGGTGCGCGGGGCAAGGAAAATCGACTACTACTTCCACTTCGGTCCTTCGCCGAAAGAGATCCTCGAAGAGCATAAGGAGGTCGCGGGGACGCCGGACATCCTGAAAGAGTGGCAGCTCGGAATCATCGCGCAGACGCAGTTGCCGGCGTATGCAACGCCGCTGCCGGCGACGCTCGATGCGTCGTGGGAATCGCTTTGTGACAGTGTCCGGATGATGGCGCACGCGTCTCTGTCCGGTATCCCTCTTCCGGCGTTCGACATCGGACCGTACCAGTCAAACTCGCTTGCGCTATACCGGCGGGCGCTGCAACTGGCGCAGGTGGCGCCGGTGGTGTTCACCTCGTCCACCGCACCGGCGGACGCTGAAATGCTGGTGATGGATGAGAGGGCCGCGCAGGCGCGCCGCCGGTGGCTTCCGTTCTTTCTCACGTACGCGGATGAGGCGAGGCTCCGAGGGCTCCCGATGCTGCATTCGCTGCCGCTCCAGTTTCCGCGCGATCACGAGGCAAGCAAGAGAGCGGACGAGTTTCTGATGGGTGACGAGATGCTGGCGGCGCCAGTGTGCACCGAGGACGGCCGGAGAAGCGTCTACCTGCCGATGGGTGTGTGGACGAACTGGCGGACGAACAAGGTTTACCCGGGGCGCCAGACGATTGAAATCGAGGCGGCGGAGGACGAACTGCCGCTGTTCGTGAAGAACGGGGCGATCGTGCCGGCGGGACCGAGGTCAGGACCGGCGCCGATGGAACTGCACTACTTTCCAAAACTGGCGTCGGAGTTCTTCCTGTTCGAGCCGGAGGTCTCGGACTATACACAAGCGCACGCGAATCCGGCGCTTGACTTGTGGCGGCTGGAGATGGCGCCCAAGGTGGACCGGACGTACGAATGGGTACTGCACAATCTGCCTGCGCCCGGGCGAGTGTGGGAGGGCGAAACGGTATACCGAAGGGTCCAGGATCGCCATTCGCTTGCGCCCGGATGCTGGTACATCGACGAGGCAAGCTCCAATATTCACGTAGCGGTGCGGACGCTGAAGGGGAAAACGAACATCGTCCACTTGGGGCAGTAGTGTAGTGCGTCGCAAGAAATGCACCTTATCTGCCAGGTTGTTTTGTGACGCAGGCCATCGTTTTCCGTCGCCTGCGAGGGCGAGATGGGCCCGCTGAGAATCGCCTGCAGAACTGCGTACCCATCACGTAAGCTCGGGGACTGACTCCGACGGTCCAGCAGTGGGTGGCCGTACTGGCTAGATCTTAAGGAAAATCTTCCGTTGATACAGCCAGTAGCAGAGATACCACATCACCGCTAAGGTGGCGACGTTCTGCGGGATCTCGCCGAGTTTGCCGAGGTACCAAAAATTTCCGGTGAATACGCCGAGGCCGCGGTACAGCCATCCGTGCAGAACCTGTGAAAACGAATAGATGAAGATCGAGTTCATTCCAAGCACGATGAACGGGAACGTCCACTTCCTGTAACCGCGGACCTCGACAAGCCAGTAAAACGCCACCAGCATGAGAATTACCCAGCCGGCGGAATAAAAGGTGAATGACGCCGTCCACAGACGCTTCACCATCGGGTTGACGGGCGAGAGCGCGAGACCCTCCGCGATTGCCGCCACTGCGGCAGCACCTAGTACCTTCAGCTTGTAAGTGTGGGAATGCGTCCGGATCAGCAGCATGCCGGTCCAGCATCCGAGCAGAATCGTTACGGCGTTCCCGATGAAGTTGATCGTCGTGTAGTATCCACCGTAGTTGTACCCCAGCACCGAGCGGTCAATTACGGCGCCGACATTCCCCGTTTGCGAAAACGGACCATCCGGACCGGGAAACAAGACAAAGAGAGCCCAGTAGCCAGCCAGTAACAATACGCCGGCTGCGATCTGGAATCGCAGCTTCATTCGTGTAATGAGGAAGCAAAGGAAGTAACCAAACGCGATCTGGCACAGGACGTTGACGAACTGAAGTTGCGGTCTGGACCGAGAGGAGCCAAAGTTGGACAACACATTGCTCAAGAGAATCAGCGCAACCGATCGCCACGCGACATGACGGAAGAGCTTCCAGAAGTCGGCGCCCGCCGCTGTCCGTCGCGCAAACGCGAACGGCATCGCCACGCCGACCATGAACGTAAACGCCGGCTGGATCAAATCCCAGAAGGTCGCTCCTTCCCATGCGGCGTGATCAAACTGTTTCGCGAGCCACTCGAGCCGAGGGTATCCTGCGAGCGCAGAAAGTCCAAAGCCATGGGATACCAGGAGCAACATGATGAACCCGCGATACGCATCGAGGCTCACGAGCCGGCCGCTCGCGGGGACCGCGCCAGCCGGCGCCGCTTCGCTGGCAACTGCCGCACCCAAAGTCGTAGACATTACAGTCAGTCACCTTTTCGTTCCAGCCAATCGAGGAGCTTTCGCGCGTCGAGCGGCGTGTCGGGATCATAGTCGGCCCAGTTCGGGCCTGCTGAATCGAGCACCCGGCGGAATCTTGATCGGAAAACCGTGGTTCCGGGACTCTTGTTATCACGAGCCTGGCAGAAGAGCAGACGGCGTGGTGCGATGAGCGCCGCAATATCCGCAACATCACCATGTTCCAGCGCGGAAGGGATCACAGAGCCGAAGTCGATCTCGGATTCCCCCGTGTCTATGCGCCCTTGGAGCTGGGGGTCATTCCATCCGTCGGGTAATGGCCGGGCCTTCGCCGGACGCATCTGTGAGACAAAGGTCTGAAAATAGCCGGCAACGGCAATGCGCCGGACGCGCGAGTCTGCTGCTGCGGCTAATAGCGCTGGCAGGGCATCGTCCCCGAGACCAACCACCGCTATATCTTGGCCGGCCAGTTGTCGTCGAGAGAGATAGTCCAACCCGCGGATGAGATCGAACGCGCGCCTGCCTGCGAGAGGCTGGCCAAACAGTACGCTGTTCGCAACCAGGCGAAAATTCGTGTCGTAGTTGGGCCTGATCCGTCCGAGAGTCTCGCCTCGACCCCGCAGGTCCAGGCCAAGCACGATGTGGCCGTTTTGGATCAGCGGCTCCACGAGACCCGATCCCGCGACGGCCGCCTTGCCCCTGTCATGGACGATTACGACGGTTGCCGCCGACGGCGACGGCTTATCCGGCAGCCAAAGGAGACCTGGGATGTACGCGCCCTCCTCGCTGACGAACGAGACTCTCTCGAGCGTTCCGCCCTCTACGGATTCCTTACGCACGATTTCGGGGGAGAGATTGTGCGGCAGAGGTTCCGGCGGGGCTGCGAGTGCCAGTACCCATTCGCGGGCGGACTGACGCGGCCGATTCAGAACCGCCAACGCCTTCGCGCGAGCCAGGTCGATCACGCTCGGCGCGCGGGCCATCAATGATCCGTCCTTGTCGCACGCCAAACGGCGGTCGGATTCCGGAAGCGAGGCAATTTGCACTTCCGGAATCGGGCTGCCATCGCCCCGTCCGAGCAAATGGAGCGCCGTCCACCCATACATCCGTTCACGGTAGAGCCGGGTGTACGCATGCGGTTGCCCCGGGACCTCGCTGAAGCGAACACGCTCGGGATGCCCCGCCACCGCGTAGACTGTTGCTGTGTCTTGCGCGGAGCGCCGGGCGCCCTCGATGGGAAAGATGCTGTCGTATTCACCTTGCAGCATCATCAGGGCACGCGGGGCGATGAGACCTGCGATTTCGAACCACTCCATGCCGCGGAAGGCACCCGGCAGATGTGTACAGGTGCAATGGGCGCTGGCGTACTTGAGCCAGTTGTTGAATTGGAAAGTAAAGCCGACCACGACGGCCGCCCGAATCCGGGTGTCGAGCGCGGCGGTGAAGAGTGCGTTCAACCCGCCGCCGGAATTGCCGGTTATCGCAATTCGCTCCGGGTCCACATCGTCGCGCGTCAGTAGGTAATCGACTGCTCTCATACTGTCCCAGACCATCCACCCGGCGATCGTCTCCCCCAGTGGAAGCAGTGCGTATCCTGCTTCGTGATGGACATTGCCGAGGTTCATTCGTTCGCCCTGCCCGATCGCGTCGTAGGTGAGGACGAGAAAGCCCTGGCGCGCAAGGGCGATGCAGCGCTCCTGCACTTGGCCCGCGGCTTTTCCGGCGCCGAGGAAGTGACCGATGGGGGACAACACCGTCGGACGTTTTCCCCGGATCGGTGACTTGGGCTGGTAGACGTTGGCGGTGACGGGAAAGCCTGGCCGGCTTTCGAAAACGAGATTCTCGACGACGTATTCGCCGAAATCGTGCCTCGCAACGATACGGGGATTCAGCGGCGTGCGATCGGGAAGGGTGCTGAGCCCGATCGCGGCACGGAATGCACGCTCGACCTCGGGCCGTCGTTTCGCCCAGTCGTCGGCGGTCTCGGGAGGCTTCCAGCGCAGAACATATTCCGCCGCATCGCCCAAAGACTTCACCAATGCTGGTGAGTTCGGTAACACACTGAGACGATTGACCAGGCTGCCGGGGGGCCGCACATCCCACTCAGCAACCTGGGCGGACGTGCTCGACGCCATGGCCAACGAGACCAATGCCGCCGGCCAAAACACCGAGTTGCGGGCGATATGCAGCACCATTCCGGGTCGATTGTAGCAGCCGTTTGTTCCCGCGCACAGGCCCAACAACTCGTCCAGATCAGTCGAAGAGGGTCGCGTTACAGCACGTTACACGCGCACTTTCAGCAGGTTCGACCACTGGTAACGATGCAGGCAGCTTACGTGTTACGTCACGCCGAAGCCCGCTTCTGAGCGGTATCGGGCAGGCTACTTGGCTGCCGGGGCGAGCCAGATATTGCCGGACTCTTCGCCGAGGTTGAACACCAGTTTGTCAACGGCCACAGACAACTCCAGGCCGTAGATTGTTCCAAGCGAATTCCTGGCCTTGTGAAAGTGAGCGATCGATACCGGCTCGTCGAAAGCGTGACCGGAATCCCCATCAAACCGGCGCGCCCAGATGCACACAAATCCATCCCGATCGGACACGTAATAAATAAGGTTTCCAC
>JAEHDI010000422.1 GCA_016880505.1 Bryobacterales bacterium
ACTGAGCTTCCTGGTGGACTTCCAGTCCCGCGCGTCGTCGGCGTTCCAGGAAGCGGTATTGCGGGTGCACTCCGGCGCCATCGGGTCGCCGGTGCTCGGCCACATTTTCTATCACACCGGCAGGCTGAACCGTAAGGACACGCCGGGCATGACGCCGGCGCAGGCACGGCTGAGCAACTGGGTGTTCGATAAAACGCTGTCGGGCGACATCATCGTCGAGCAGAACATCCATGTGCTGGACGTCGGCAACTGGTACCTGCGGTCGCACCCGTTGAAGGCGTGCGGAACAGGCGGGCGCCGGGCGCGCGTCGATGTCGGCGACTGCTGGGACCACTTCGTGGCCACGTATTGGTATCCCAATGAAGTGCGCGTGGACTTCAGCTCCGCCCAGTTCATCAAGGGCTTCCACGACATGTGCATGCGCGTCTACGGAACGGTCGGCACGGTCGAAGCCCATTACGGGGGTGCGGTGAAGATCACTGGCGACAACCCCTGGCTCGGCACGGACAAGGACGACACGGGCCGGCTTGGTACGATCACGAACATCAAGAATTTTGTCGAGAGCATACGGACGCGCAAGTACCTGAACAATGCACCGGAGAGCGTCGATAGCAACCTGACCGCGGTGCTGGGCCGGATGGCCGCCTACGGTGACCGCGTCGTCACCTGGGATGAGATGCTTCGAAGCAACGAGAAGCTGGACGCAAAGTTAAGGCTGTAGACGCACCTCCCCCGCCGGGCGGTCCGGACTGCAAAATCGGAAGGATTAGTGAGCTATGAGTCTAAGTCAACTGGCAAGGTCTATCGCGGAGTCGCCGACCCTGAAGCTGAACGAAACGGCAGCACTTCTACGGGAAAAAGGCGAGCCCGTCATTCATCTCGGGGGCGGCGAGCCTAAGAGCAAAACTCCGATGGACGCCATCCTGAGCTGCACCTCGGTACTGAACACCGGCGACGTCAAATATACGCCGGCCGACGGCATTCCGGCCTTAAAGAAGGCCATCATTCGATACACGGAAGAGCACTACGGCCGTCTGGTCGCGCCGGAAAACGTGATCGTGTCGAGCGGGGCGAAGCAGTCGATCATGGTGCTGCTCCACACGATCCTCGATCCAAAGGACGAAGTCGTATTCCCATCGCCTTACTGGGTGAGCTACCCGGAGATGGTCAAGCTTGCCGGCGGCGTTCCGGTGGTGGCGCATCCCAAAGACGGCTCCTTCCAGCCCACCATCGAGGACATCGCGGAGGTCGTCGGCTCTTATACCAAGGCCATCATCCTCAACAGCCCGAACAATCCGAGCGGTGTAGTCTACTCCAAGGAGTTCATCGCCCAGGTTGTGGAGTTCTGTGAGAAGAAGAGTCTTTACCTGATCATGGACGACACCTACAACCGGCTGATCTTCGACGGCCAGACTCCGACCAACTGCTACGAGTACGCCAAGGACCTCACGGAAAGCTCCAAACTCATCGTCGTCAACTGCGTGTCGAAGATGTACGCGATGACGGGGTTCCGCATCGGCTGGGCCGTGGCCAATAAGCAGGTGGTCCGCGCGATGACCAACATTCAGTCGCAGGAGACTTCCGGGCCGGCCACGCCGTCGCAGTGGGCGGCGGTGGGTGCGTTGAACGGAATCCAGTCCTCCATTCAGGCCCTACGGATGACTTTGGAGAACAACCGCAACGTCATGGTCGCGCGGCTGAACGCCATCCCCGGCGTGAAGGTCACCAAGCCGGGCGGCACGTTCTACTGCTTCCCTGATTTCAGTGCATACAACAAGGAATCGCAGAAGCTGGCGCAGTTCCTGCTCGATAAGGTGCGGGTCGTGACGGTTCCCGGCAAGGAATTCGGCCGGGAGGGCCACCTCCGGCTTAGTTACTGCGGCACGCTGGGCGAGATCAAGCAGGGCATCGAACGCATCCAGTGGGCGATCGACCCGAACTCAGCCAACGAACTTTACATCGGCGGCCGGAAACTGGTGAGGGATTGGGCATGAACATTTACTACGACATCGAATCCCCGGCCTGGAAGGAAGCGGGCCAGGCGGCCAGCGACTTCGGCATCAAGAACCACGGCATCCTGAATCCTCGGAAGGTCTACTGGAATCTGCCGACCGGCGCCCTTTACGAAGAGGCTGTCTTCCGCGGCGAGGGACGGGTGGCGCACCAGGGGCCACTGGTGGTCCTTACGGGCAAGCATACCGGTCGTTCCGCCGCCGACAAGTACATTGTCCGCGAGCAGAAGACGGAAGAGCACGTCTGGTGGGGCGAATACAACCGGCCCTACAACCCCGAGAATTTCAGTGCGCTGCTGTCGCGCATGCAGGCGTTCTTCCAGGGCCGGGACGTCTTCGTGCAGGATCTGTTCGCGGGCGCCGACCCGGACAACTCGCTTCCCATCCGCGTGATCACTGAGAGGGCGTTCAGCAGCCTCTTCGTCCGCACCATGTTTCTGAAACCGCGCACGCAGGAAGCCCTGAAGAAGCACGTGCCGGAATTCACCATCATTTGCGCGCCCTCTTTCCAGGCCAATCCGCTGGTGGACATGACGCGCAGCGAGACGTTCATCATCGCTAACTTCTCCGCCCGGCTAGCGTTGATCGGCGGTTCGATGTACGGCGGCGAGATGAAGAAGACCATCTTCACGGTGTTGAACTTCCTGCTGCCGCTCGAGGGCGTTATGTCAATGCACTGCTCGGCGAATGTAGGTCCGGACGGTGACACCGCACTTTTCTTTGGCCTCTCCGGAACCGGCAAGACGACACTTTCGGCGGACCCCAAGCGGCGGCTGATCGGCGACGATGAGCACGGCTGGAACGACAACGGAATCTTCAACGTCGAGGACGGTTGCTACGCCAAGGTGATCCGCCTGTCGGCCTCGGCCGAGCCGCAGATTTACGCCTGCACTCGCCGATTCGGAACGATCATCGAAAACGTGGTCATGGATCCGCTGACGCGCCGGCTGGACCTGAACGACGACCGTATCACCGAGAACACGCGCGCGGTCTACCCTCTGGAGTACATCGACAACTCCGTACCTGAGAAGATGGCCGGGCATCCCAAGAACGTCATTTTCCTGACTTGCGACGCCTCGGGTGTGATGCCGCCGATCGCGCGTCTGAACCCGGAGCAGGCTTTGTATCACTTCATTTCCGGGTACACTAGCAAGCTCGCCGGGACCGAGATGGGGCTCGGTATTGAGCCCGAGATCACGTTCAGCACGTGCTTTGGGGCGCCCTTCATGGTTCACCATCCGCACGACTACGCCGAACTGCTCCGATCCAAGATCGTGAGGCATGGCGTGGACTGCTGGCTGGTGAACACCGGTTGGACCGGCGGCCCGTTCGGGGTGGGCAAGCGCATCAGCATTCAACACACGCGCACCTTGCTGAACAACGTCCTGGAAGGAAAACTGCGCAAGGCGAAGTTCCGCAAGGACCCCATCTTCGGCTTCGATGTGCCCGAAGCATGCGAGGGCGTGCCGGCGGACATTCTGGATCCTTCGAACACTTGGGGCGACCGTGAGGAGTACTTCCGAAAGTACGACGCGTTGGCGGCTCGCTTCATCGAAAACTTCAAGCTCTTCCAGGACGAAGTTCCCCGGTCGCTGGCCGAGGCCGGCCCAAAGCGATGGACACGATAACCTCCAGGAAAAGAGTACTCGCCGCCCTGGACCACCGGGAGCCCGACCGGGTCCCGGTGGACTTCGGCGGGACCGCGGTCACGGGAATCCACGTCAGTTGCGTGGCCGCGCTGCGTGATTTCTTCCGCCTCGAGAAACAGCCCGTCAAAGCCCACGAGCCGTACCAAATGCTCGGGTGGATCGACGAGGACCTGAAGGAGGCCATGGGTCTCGACGTCGACGGCATCTGCTCGCGCAAGACGATGTTCGGGTTTCCCAATGAGAATTGGCGCGAGTGGCGCACCGATCAGGGACTCGATGTGCTTGTGCCGGAGGGCTTCCGCATCACCAGAGACGCCAAGGGCGATGCGTTGATCTACCCCGAGGGGGACACGTCGGCGCCGCCGAGCGGGCGAATGCCGAAGGACGGTTACTTCTTCGACAGCATCATCCGTCAGGAGCCGATCGACGAGGCCAATCTCAACGTCGAGG
>JAEHDI010000423.1 GCA_016880505.1 Bryobacterales bacterium
GACATGGCCGAGAACATGTACCGGGCACTATGGTCCTGGATCATCTGCGTGGTCGTGACGGTCGTCGTAAGCCTGGCCACCAAACCGAAGCCGGCCGAGGAACTGAAGGGCCTCGTCTACGGGCTGACGGAGGTACCGTCCGAACGGCACCTGCCGGTCTACCAGCGCCCCATCTTCTGGGCGGTGGTCGTGGGCGTTGTGTTCGCGGTGCTGAACATCATCTTCTGGTAGGAGCGGAACATGAGCAAAGGGCGGCACTTCATCTCGATCTGGTTCTTCATCGGCGTTCTGCTGCTGATTTACGGCGTCATCATTCTAGGCTTCGGCCTCTACGGACTGGCCAGCCCGCCCGAACGCGAAGTCGTGATGGCGAACCTTCACACGGAGCTGTGGTGGGGCGCCCTGCTGATTATTCTGGGCGCCGTGTACAGTTACTATTTCCGGCCTGGCCGCGAGTAGCCGGAGGCTACTGCGCCGAGGCAAAGACGTAGGAGCGAGCCCCGGCCAGCGGTTTGAACTCACGCCATCCCTCGCGCGGCGGCGTCTCGACCTTGCCGAGAGGCTTACCGTCCGGATCGTACGCCAACAGGGTCCCGTCGAACGCCGCGCGGAATCCGATCCGGTCGTTTCCGTAGATGTCGATCAACTCCAGCACTCCTTCGGCCTTCTCGCGCAGCGCGACCGAGCCGGCCGAACCGAGGTTGCCCTGCTGGCTCCACTGCCCGCGGCCGTCGAGATACTCGTACTCCGGCGCAGTGACGTAGTCGATACGCCTGCCGCCGGCGTTCGCCGACATCTCATAGAACTTCGACTTGGCATTGAAGACCAGCCAGCCGTAAGGCGGCAGTTCGACACTCTTGCCGTTGCCGTCCCTGACGCTCCAGGGCGACGACGCCGAGCCGTTGACGTACACTTCCGTGCCGTTTTCGTACACGACGTGGACCTTCGAATCCTTCAGCGCGCCGCCCGCATGGGCCTGGCTTGGCGTGACGAAACGCCCGGCGCCGTCCGCGTATTCGATCTTCGCGACCGGAACATACGCGTACTGCTGCTGCAACTGCTGCATCATGTAGTACGACCGCGCCATCACCTCGATACCGAAAGGCCGCTCGTCGAAGAAGTCCTTCACCAGCCAACCCATGTTGCCGTAGGCGATCGTCGAGGCGAGAAACAGATCGATGTACTGCCGCCGCTTCGGCGACTGCCTCCAACCCGGGTCCAGTTCCGTGAGATGGCGGTCGGGCGCTCCGATGCCGTAATCGCAATGTAGGGGATGAATCTTGTGCAGGCGGAACGCCACATCCAGCGGATGGCCAAGAATGTTGATGTCCGAATACACCCAGCCGTAGCTGCCGGAGTCGAGGCCCGCATAGAGCCACTGGAAGGTGGCCTCAGTCTGGCAGACGCCGTACTCCTTCTGATCGTTCAGCAACAACTGGCCGTAAGCGTAGAATGTAGCTGCAAACGTTCCAGCTCCGGGGACGCGGGCATCGAAATCGCAATACTCCCATGGCGGACCCGCGGTGTGGACGTCGGTGTACGACATCATAGGGTTGAATTTCCGCTTGATCCGCTGCGCGTAGTACTCGTCGAACTCGACGGCCTTGGAGGGCTTCAGCGCGTAGTTGCGCGGCCATGCCCGGCGCCACTCGCCGTCGGGCAGACGCTGCACGTGGTCCGGACTCCAGTTCGTGTTCACCGGCGCGAAATCGGTGTAGTTGGTGTAGACGCCCTGGGTCCAGCCCATGTCGTTCTGCGCCTTCAGGTACCAGCGGAGCGTCGCGTCTCCGCCTTTCTGCGGGGATGCTTTCAACCGTATGGTGAAGCTGTCGCCGTCGTCGCGCCAGGTCACCTCGTGGCTGTGCTGCATGATCTTGTCCATGCCGTAAGAGCGAATCTCACGGCTGCGCTTGTGGTCCGACTGGAAGGTGGGCGGCGCGGTGACCGTCCACACGACCTGCTTTCCTTTCTCCTGCGCCAGTGACGGAGGGTTAGCGATGGTCGGGAATGTTTCCTCGTAAACATGCGACGAGGTGATGAAGATCCGTTCGTAGAGGTTGTTGCGGAGACCGTCCGTCTTCGGGATGTAGCGCATACCGCCGTTGGCCTCGCCGCCATCGGCGGTGAGCAGCGGCTTGGGCGAGCAGTACGGCTCGGAGGCGTTGCTGCGGTACCAGTCGAACCAGACCGACGTGAACAGCGGCTCCGTCTCGCTTCCCGACATCAACACACGCGGGTTCGTGTAACGGTAGCTGATGTATGGCACGGGGACGATCTTCGGATTCGTCACTCCGGCGATGCGCCCGAAACTCAGTTCGACGGCCTCGCCGCCGTCGCACCATACGTCCAGCACGATGGACTTCTGCCAGAGACGCAATTCGTAGTCCACGATCCGCGAGCCGTGGCGGAACTTGGCCTTGATCACGTCGCCGGCGAGCTCCGCCGAGAGAAGCTCGCCTTCGGAGACTCGATCCTTGGGCGTGTCGGTGAATCGGACGCCACCGCCGTGTAGAGGCTGAAACGGTTTGCCGCCGTCGACGGTGGCGCTCAGTTCGCTGAGACCTCCCGTGCGCGGCCTGTAGTCATATGCGATCGTCGCGTCGCGTCCCTTGTAGTGAAGCTCGAATCGGGCAGGCCCGGTCTGCCGCACGGAAACCTGGAAGTCCTTCTCGAAGTTCGAGGGAAGGATCGTCTCCTCGCGGGTGGGGAACGGAAGTTTTCCGGAACCGGTGTTCAGCCCGTTGATCTGCCCTCGAAACGGCTTCAAATTGCGCCGCGGCTGCGGCTTCAGCGCAAGCGGTTTCAGATCCTCCACGTAGAACGCGAGCGAGTCGCAGTAGAAGTACCGCGGCTCGCGGGTCTCGCCCATGGCGACTTCGATTCCAGCGAAACTGGCGGGCATCACCATCTGGGCGAGGATGTCCTGGGGAATCCGCCGGTGGAGCAGCCACCACTGGCGCCACTTCACGTCGTTCATGACAAACTTGAACTCTTTGCCACGCGCGTCCACCAGCCATACGGAGATGTCGACCCGCGGCGTCACCAGCTCGACACGGCGGCCCCAGCGATGGCCGTAGCCCCAGATGTCGATAGAATCGAACTTGCCGGGGCTCGGGATTGGCTTCGGCGGACGCGCCACGATGCGGCTCTCCGGACGGCTGCCGGAGTAAAGGAACTTGCCGACGTACTGTCCCCACAATTGGTGCTCGCGGCTGCGGCGGAATTCGCCGGAGCCGCCCTCGAACATCTCGAGCCGCCAGTCTTTCAGGTCTTCGAAGTCGACCAGCGTCTGGGGATGCTCCTCACGCTGCACCCAGGTGAATTCGTAAGGCTGCTGCCCGACCTGCTGCCAGACCTCCACGTCATTGATCGCCGGCGCGACCTTTTCGGGCTGATTGGCGCCGGCAGCCATCACCGTGGCGATTGCGAGCAGGGCAGACACACAAGAAGCTTTTCGGAGAGATAAGGACATCGCTATTTTCGGACCTCGGGCTACGTATATACCGCTTCCATGAGCACAGTCAAGCGCGCTGCTGTGAC
>JAEHDI010000424.1 GCA_016880505.1 Bryobacterales bacterium
GCGACTTCCTTCTTCAGCCCTTCCACCTTGGCCTTGAGCTCCGTCTGCGCGGCGCGTGCCAGTTTCTCGTCCTCCTCGGACCAGGCAGGCATTCCGACTCGCCGGATGTTCGTCAGCAGAGCCTCCGCCACCGGTTTGTTGAAGTGACCGGGCCACGTCGCGGCGAGCACGCGCTCGGTCATGGTCGTGTCGGTCATCTGCGCCGCCGCGTTGGCGATCTTCGTGCCGATCTCGTGCAACTCGCGGATGCGTTCGTACTCCCACTCGCGGAAGAAGTACCAGACCGTCGCCACCGGCGGCACGACGTTCGGCTGGTCGCCGCCCTTTACGATCACGTAGTGCGAACGGTGCTCCGGACGCAGATGCTCGCGCCGGTAGTTCCAGCCCACGTTCATCAATTCCACCGCGTCGAGAGCGCTCCGGCCCATCCACGGCGAGCCGGCGCTGTGCGCGCTGCGTCCATGAAACGTGTACTGCGTCGAGACGAGCCCGGAGCCGCGCGCACCGAAATTGGTGCCGAAATCGTTCGCGATGTGCGTGCTCAGCATCACGTCGACGTCCTTGAACAGCCCCGCCATCACCATGTACGTCCGGCTTCCGAGCAGCTCCTCGGCGACGCCTGGATAGACGCGGAGCGTGCCGGGGATCTTGTAGCGCTGCATCAGGCTCTTCACCACGAGCGCCGCCGTCACGTTCACCGCCTGGCCTGCGTTGTGGCCTTCGCCGTGGCCCGGACCGCCCTCGATCAGCGGCGCGTGGTAGGCGACGCCGGGTTTCTGGGACGTCTCCGGAAGGCCGTCGATATCCGCCATGAAGCCGATCACCGGCTTGCCGGAGCCCCATTCGGCGGCAAACGCCGTCGGCATGCCCGCGAGGCCCCGCTCGATGCGGAAGCCCTCCTTTTCGAGAATGCCGGTGATGTACGCCGCTCCCTCGAACTCCTGGTAGCCCAGTTCGGCGAAGCTGAAGAGAGAGTCGGTGATCTCCTGCGTCAGCTTCGCGCGCGCGTCCGTCATCTCCATGGCCGCCTGCTTCAATTCGTCGGGTTTCGGCGCTTGAGCCAGTCCGAGCGCAACGGCAAACAGACTGATCGTGACAAGCCGCACTGCGTTTCGCATGTACTTACGCTACTTGCAGAGCGCTTCGGACGTCAACACGGATCTCAACCGCTACTCGCGGCAGATGCCGCGCTTGCTGCCGCGAATGAAGCGCACCAGGTGCAGCGTGTGCTCGGTGGGAATCTCCGACTCGATGCGCGCGAGCGCCTCCTCCAGCTTCAGTCCGGAACGGTAAAGAAGCGCGTAGGCTTTCTTGAGATCCGCGATCTCGGCGGAGCGGAACCCGGCGCGTTTGAGGCCCACCAGATTCAGGCCTTTGGGGGTGACATCGAACTCCGAGTACATGAAGAACGGAGGCACGTCGCTGTTCACTCGCGAATTGCCGCCGATCATCGCCAGCCGCCCGATCTTCGAGTACTGGTGAATCACCACGCCCCCCGAGATGAACGCCTGGTCCTCGATGTCCACGTATCCCGCCACCAGCGCGCAACTGCAAATCACCGTGTCGTTGCCGACGTTGCAGTTGTGGGCGATGTGGCCGGAGGTCATGATGTAGTTGTCATCCCCGATCACGGTGACGGATTCCGGCTGGGTGCCGCGTGAGATGGTGTAGTGCTCGCGGATCTTGTTGCCGCTCCCGATACGCAAGTAACTGCGTTCTCCGGTGAACGCCTTGTCGAGCGGGTCGGTGCCGAGGACCGTTCCGGCCGAGATTTCGTTGCGGTTGCCCATCGTCGTCCAACGTTTCACATAGACGTAGGGCTCGAGCAGGCAGAAGCCGCCGATGGCAACGTCCGCTTCAATCACACAGTATTCGCCGACGATCGTTCGTGGGCCGATCGTGGCTGCCGGATCGATGCGCGCTGTGGGCGCAATCACCGCCGATGGATCGACGGGCATAAGCTTGTATCATACTCAGTTGGCCGGCGGCGATTGTCCGGCCGATACGAAACGGAGGTGGGACGTGCGGGTCAGGGAACTCGCCGAATACCTGGGCGCGGAATTCGAGGGTGACGGCGAGAAGACGATCGGTGGGGTCGCTTCGCTCGAGGCCGCCGGCGCGGAAGATCTATCCTTCGTCGGCAGCCGGAAAGCGGCCGAGCAATCAGACTCTTCAGCGGCGGGGTGCATCATCGTCCCAATTGATTTTGACAACAAGGCCACGCGCACGGTGATTCGAGCCCGGGAACCGCGTACCGCCTTCGCCCGCGCCGTCAACCGGCTGCATCCGCCCGCCGAGGTCGTACCAGGCGTCGATCCCACGGCGGTCGTCGCCCCGGACGTCGAGATCGGCGAGGGCGTCGCGATCGGTCCGCTGGCGAGTGTCGGCGAAGGAACGAAGATCGGGGCGGGATCCAGCATCGGCGCCGGCACGGTGATCGGGCGCCGGGTCAGCCTCGGAGAGCGCTGCGTCGTACATCCGAACGTGACCGTCTATGACGACGTGGACGTCGGTGCCCGCGCAGTCCTCCATTCCGGCTGCGTGATCGGCGCGGATGGCTTCGGCTTCGTGCTCGAGGGGGAACGTTACCACAAGTTTCCGCAGGTCGGGCGCGTCTGGATCGGCGATGACGTCGAAATCGGCGCTAACTCCTGCGTCGACCGCGCGGCACTCGGCGTCACCTGGATCGGGGAAGGGACCAAGCTCGACAACATGGTCCACGTGGCCCACAACTGCCGCATCGGACGCCACGTCGTGGTAGCGGCGCAGACCGGATTCTCCGGCGGCGTCGTGGTGGAGGACTACGCCGTGATCGGCGGCCAGGTCGGCATCGGCGACAAAGCGCGAATCGAGTCCCGCGCCGTCCTCGGATCGGGCTGCGGCGTGCTCACGTCGAAGATCGTCCGGGCGGGTCAGGTTGTCTGGGGAACCCCGGCTCGCCCGCTCAAGGAGCACCTCGAGTTGCTTGCCAATCTCGGCCGGCTCCCGGCAACGCGAAAGGAAATGGCCGATCTGAAACACCGCCTCGAGGCGCTCGAAAAGAAAGCCGGGACGGGAGGCGCCTGAGCGGGTGAGTCCCATGCTCGTAGTCGTGGGCGGGCACAGCCGGAACGTGGGTAAGTCGGCGGTTGTCGCCGGCCTGATCCGCGCCTTGCCCGAGGGACACTGGACCGCGATCAAGATCACTCATCACGGCCACGGCGCCCAGGAGTCCTTCTCTCTCACCAGGAACACTGTTCCCGACGACTCGGACACCGGCCGGTTCCTCGCCTCCGGTGCGAGTCAATCCTGGTGGCTGCGTGCCGCGCCCGGTTCTTTGCCCGAAGCGTTGCAGGAGCTCCGTGCGGTCCTCGCAGCATCAGGGAACGCCATTATCGAATCCACCAGCATTCTCAACCACCTCACGCCCGACCTGTTCCTGCTGGTGGTGAATCCATCGGTTGTGGACTGGAAGGACTCGGCGCTCCGGTTCCTCGAACGGGCGGATGCGCTGGCCATCGTTACACCTCACGAAGGTGTATCGCCCCAATGGAAGCAACTCTCGGACCGCGTGGGCGGGAAACCCCGCTTCCCGGTCTCCCCACCCGGTTACACCTCGCCCGCTCTAGTAGCGTTCGTCGGAGAACGGCTCAGGTTGCTGCCGGGAACGTCACGGTGAGGCGCAGCCCGCCTGACTCGCCCGGTTCCAGGTCCATCACGGCGCCGTGCGCCTCCGCGATCCGCTTCGCGCTTGCCATGGACAACCCGGCGCTCGGCGGCAACGCCGCGGCGAAAGGCTCCCACATATCCTGTCGCTCCGAGCGCCCCAACGAAGCTCCAGCCGCGTACACTTCGAACTGGACAACCGCCCCCGTGGCCGAAGTGGAAACGGTCACCGGCTCGGCGCCCGGCGCCAGCCGCCGGAACACCGAGATGACACTCCGAAAGAAGTGGCGCGCCTGCTCGCGGTCCAGGCGGACTGCGGGCAGCTTCTCGGCGAGGTTCATCCGGACCGGCGCCCCCACGGGCGCTCGGTCCACGCAGCGCCGCACGAGATCATTCAGGTCAATCGGGCGCGGATAGCGGGGTACGGCGCCCAGGTAGTAGACCGTATCGTCGAGGATGCCGTTGATCTGCTGAATCTGCTCCTGAAGCTTCTGCAACTGGCCGCTCAGCCGCGGATTCTCCCGCGGCAGGACGATCGACAGATAGTAGGCGATCGAGTCGATCGTGCTCATCGGCTGGCGCAGCTCGTGCGCCAGGTTCTGCACCAAGGCCGTCGCGTCCGGCTGTGCGTTCGCCTTGGGCGCCGCCGCTACTCGTGCTGCGGGAAGGTCGGAAGATGCCGGCATGGGGTGGCGTTGAAATTATATCTCCGCTCCGGCTTCCGCGCATGGGGAGGAGGTGCGCCGGCTGGCTTAAGAAACAGAAATGTAAGGCCGCTTAAGGATCAGCCATCAAGCACGCCGGGGCGTGATCACCTCTCGAAAGTGACAGCGCCGCGAATTGGCGTATACTACAGGCTTTGGACCAGCGCTCCAAGCACCGGGAATCTGTCATGGCAGCAGTAAAACCAATCGAACCCCCAATCGGTGTCGAGTTGTCACGCAACCCCGATCCGAACGCGGAGCTTGCATTTCGCTTCCTGCACTATCTCCTGATGATGCGCGAGGTGGAAGACCGCATCGAGCGAAAGCTCTACCGTCAGGGCAAGATCCTCGGCGGCGTCTACGTCGGGCGGGGCCAGGAGGCGATCCCGGTCGCATCCGGCATGGTCGCCGAACCGGACGACGTCCTGTTCCCGAGCCACCGCGACATGGCCCTCTACCTGATCCGCGGCGTCCATCCCCGGCAGATTTTCGCCCAGTACATGGGCCGCATCGGCGGTCTCACCCGCGGCAGGGACGGTAACATGCACATGGGCGACATCAAGTTAAAGATTGTCGCCATCATCAGCGCCATGGCCGCATCCGTGCCCGTAGCCGCCGGCGCCGCCCTCGCCCTCAAGTACAAGGGCAAGAAAGACATCGCCTTCGTGTTCTTCGGCGACGGCGCCACCAGCCGCGGCGACTGGCACGAGGGACTCAACCTCGCGGCCGTTCAAAGGCTTCCCGTGGTCCTGATCTGCAACAATAACCAGTACGCGTATTCCACGCCTCTGTCGAAGCAGATGGCTTGTGAGAACGTCGCCGACCGCGCCCCCGGTTACGGAATCCCTTCCGAAATCGTCGACGGCAACGACGTCTTCGCGATCCACGAATCCGTCCGCCGGGCGGCGGCGCATGCCCGGGCAGGGCTCGGCCCCTACTTGGTCGAGTGCAAGACCTTCCGCATGACCGGCCACTCGGCCCACGACCCCGCCAACTATGTGCCGAAGCACCTCTGGGAGGAATGGGGGCGGAAAGACCCGATCCTCCGTCTGGAGAAGCAGATGCTCGACAAGGGGTGGGCATCTCAGGGGGATCTCGACCGGGTTCACTCGGACATCCGGCGTGAGGTGGACGAAGCGGTGGAGTGGGCCGAGAAGAGCCCTTACCCGGACCCCTCCGAACTTCTCGACAACGTCTACGAGAAACCTCAGACGGGCGGCGTGGAGTAACCCATGGAAGTCACTTATCTCGAGGCCATCCGCCAGGGTATCTGGGAAGAAATGGAGAGGGACCCTGACGTCTTCATCATCGGTGAGGACATCGGCGTCTACGGAGGAGCGTTTAAGGTCACGGCCGGCATGCTCGACCACTTCGGCGAGCGCCGCGTTGTCGACACTCCGATCTCCGAATCGGCGATCGCCGGCGCTTCGATCGGCGCCGCGCTGATGGGCCTCCGCCCCGTCGCCGAGATGCAGTTCGCGGATTTCATCACGTGCGCCTATGACCAGATCGTGAATTTCGCCGCCAAGTGCCGCTATCGCTGGGGCGCCGCCGTACCGATGGTCGTGCGCGCTCCCTCCGGCGGCGGAACCCACGGGGGCCCGTTCCACTCTCAAAATCCCGAGGCGTGGTTCGCGCACGTGCCCGGCCTGAAAGTGGTGACTCCCGCTACCGCCTACGACGCCAAGGGCCTGATCAAGTCCGCCATCCGCGACAACGACCCAGTGATCTTTTTCGAGCACAAGGGGCTTTACCGGCGCATCAAGGGAAATATCCCGGACGAAGAGTACACCGTTCCCATCGGCAAGGCGTCCGTGTTCCGCGAGGGCACGGACATTTCGGTCATCACCTACGGCGCCATGGTTTACGTGGCCCGGGATGCCGCTGACGAGCTCGCGAAGGAAGGGATTTCGATCGAGATTGTCGACCTACGCACCGTGTTCCCGCTCGATGAAGAGGCTGTCCTTGCGAGCGTGCGGAAAACGTCCAAGGCGATCCTCCTGCATGAGGACATCCTCAGCGGTGGCGTGGGTGGAGAGATTGCCGCCAGGATCGCTGAGAAGGCGTTCGATCACCTTGACGGCCCGGTGGTTCGCATTGCCGCGCCGGACACCCCGGTCCCCTTCAGCCCGCCTCTGGAACAGACGTTCCTTCCGAGTGTGCCGAAGGTGATGGAAAAGGCCCGCTGGCTGTACAACTACTGAATCGTCATCGGGGGCGCCTTCTTCGCGGCGCGTTTTGCGCTCGCCTGAACGAGCTTGCGAAGATCCAGCAGATGTTGTGGCCTGTACCGGCGTTGGGACCACCTGCACCCCGGCGCAAACTGCACGCCCAGGAAATAGCCGATATCCCGGAACAGGCAGTAGCGGACACTCCCTTCGAATTCGGCCTTGTCGTGATGGATATGCAGCGTTGTGTCGATCGGAAGCGGCGTGTCCATTTGCAGGCAGACGCCGGAAAGAGAGATGTCCTCGAGATTCGCGACCGCCTTGCGGTTCCGCCCGGACCTGTCCGTCCAGCGGACCTTCACAAGATCGGCGCAAAGCATCCGGGTCTCGGCTCGCCTGTCGACCATATAACTCATCTATCGGTCCGCTCCATGAAAGAATTTAGGCGATAAAAAGACTTACCGCCGCCCTGTGTCCGTGAGTACC
>JAEHDI010000425.1 GCA_016880505.1 Bryobacterales bacterium
CAGCGTCGAGCGTCTCACGTACACCAACGTCCACCTGCTTCTCGAAGGCGACGCCGGGCTTCGCGAGCGTTACGCGCCGATCGTGGAGCGGCTCGAGCTGATGCGTGAGCTTGCGATGATCCTCAATCGCAAGCGCGAGCGCCGTGGCTCGATCGATTTCGACCTGCCCGAACCGCTCATCGAATTCGACGAGTGGGGCGAGATGGCCGGCGTCTCCCGCGCCCCCCGCAACATCGCCCACCGGATTATCGAGGAGTTCATGCTTGCGGCGAACGAATCGGTGGCCGCTCATCTGGAAGACTCCGGCATTCCGTCAATCTTCCGAATTCACGAGCCCCCCGACCCGGCGCGCGTCGCGGAGTTCGAGGACATTGCCATCCGGTTCGGCTACTCGCTCGGCCTCGGCGCGCTGCCGGTGAAGCGCTTCCCGGTGGTGGACCGCAAGCGGGACGGGAGAAAGGTCCGCAAGGACCTCATTCTCGCCGACGAGCGCCTCGAAGTTTCCCCGCGCCTGTACCAAAAGCTCGTGGCGAAGCTCGAAGGCCGGCCCGAGGAACGCATCCTCAACTACCTGATGCTCCGGTCGCTCAAGCAGGCGCGCTACAGTGCTGACAACACCGGCCACTTCGCCCTTGCCGCACCCACCTACACGCACTTCACCTCGCCGATCCGCCGCTATCCCGACCTGATCGTCCACCGAATCCTGTCAGCGGCTCTCGACGGAAGGACGCCGCCCGCGATGGACCTTCACGAGATCGCCGAGAACTGTTCGGAGACCGAGCGCCGCGCCGCCGACGCCGAACGGGAGCTGGTCGAGTGGAAGAAAGTGAAATTCATGGCCGGCAAGCTCGGCGACGAGTTCGACGCGCTCATCATCGGCACGATGAAGTTCGGCTTCTTCGTCGAGTTGCAGGAACTGTTCGTCGAAGGCTTGGTGCCCATCGAGACGCTGCCCGGCGGCCGCTACGGCTACCAGGAAAACACCCGCAAGATCGTCGCCGAGCGCTCGCGCAAGGCTTACTCGATCGGCGACACCGTGAAAGTTCGCCTCGATCGCGTGGACGCGGTCGAACAAAAACTCCAGTTCTCGGTTGTAAAATGATCGCGCTCGTTCTTCTCGTATTCCTTTCGATTTCCGCTCCCGCCGCCACGCTGCGTGTCGGCCCCTCTGGACAGTACACCGCTCCGTGCGCCGCCCTAGCGGCCGCCAACGACGGAGACGTGGTCGAGATCGACGCGGCCGGCGTCTACCGGGGTGACACCTGCGCCATCTACCGGAACAACGTCACCATCCGCGGAGCCAACGGCCGGCCGAAGATTGACGCAGACGGCCGGAACGCCGAAGGCAAGGGTATCTGGGTGATCAAGGGCAACAACACACGGGTCGAGAACATCGAGTTTACGGGCGCCGCCGTCCCGGATCGGAATGGCGCGGCCATCCGACAGGAAGGCGCCAACCTGACGGTCCGGAACTGCTGGTTTCACGACAACGAAAACGGCATTCTCACCGGCGGTTCCCAGGGTAGCGAGATCCTGATCGAGTACTCCGAGTTCGGCGACAACGGGTACGGCGACGGCTATTCGCACAACATGTACATCAACCACGTAGCGAAGTTCACGCTGCGGTTCTCCTACTCGCACCACTCGCGCGAGGGCCACCTGGTAAAGTCGCGCGCCGCCGAAAACCACATCCTGTACAACCGCCTGAGCGACGAGACCACCGGCACCGGAAGCTACGAGATCGACCTACCGAACGGCGGCAAGTCCCACATCATCGGCAACTTGATTCAACAGGGACCCGAGACGCACAACGGCGTAATTTTGAACTACCGCGGCGAGGGGCCGCACCCCGACAACCCTTCCACCGAACTCCTCGTCGTCAACAACACGTTCGTCAACGAAAGAGCCGGGGGTTCGAGCACCTTTATCCGCATTGACCCTTCCGTCACCACCCCTGCCGTGATCCGAAACAATATCTTCGCTGGGCCGGGCACGGTCAACACGCAGGCCGGCAGCGTCTTTTCGGAAAACGTCACCGGTACCGACTTCCGGTTTCTCGACCCGGCGAACTACGACTACCGCCTGCGCGCCGGTTCGCCGGCGGTCGACAAGGGGGCCGATCCCGGCGCGCCGCTCACTCCTGGATTCGCCTATGTGCATCCGGCCTGCGGCGAGGGCCGCCAGACCGTCAACACGATTGACGCTGGAGCGTTCGAGTCTGGCGGAGCGGCGTTTAACGCCGATGCTCCGGCACGCTGCCGCAAGATCGACGCGGGCGGCGTAGTAAACGCGGCTGACTTCTCCTCCGGCCCCGTCGCTCCCGGCTCGATTGTCTCGATCTTCGGTTCCAACCTGGCAAGTGAGGCCGCGCAGGCGGAGAAAGTCCCGTTGCCAGTGGACCTGCGAGGGACCTCGGTGACGGTCGATGGAGTCGCCGCGCCGCTTTTCTATGCGAGCGCTTCGCAGATCAACGCTCAGGTGCCGTTTGAGACGCAGCCGGGCTTGGCCGCCGTCATCGTCAACGCACACGGAATCCAGGCGGAAGCCGCCACGGTCGAGATCGATGCATCCGCGCCCGTGATGTTCGTCTGGGGTGAGGGCCGCGCGATCGTCCAGAATCAGGACTCGACTCTGAACACGCCGCAAAATCCGGCCGCTTCCGGCAGCGTCATCACCGCGTATCTGACCGGCCAGGGCGCCGTCACTCCGCGCGTTCCCACCGGCGGCGCCCCGCCGAAGGAACCACCCTTAGCAGTTCCGGTTGCGCCTTACAGTGCCACCATCGGCGGGCAGCCGGCCCGCGTGGAGTTTCTCGGCCTCACGCCCGAGCTCGTCGGTCTTCTTCAGGCCAACATTACCGTGCCGCTGATGTCCTCACCGGGAGACTACCCGCTGATCGTCATCGTTGGCGGCGCCGCCGCCCGCCCCGCCGCCGTCGCAATCAAGTAAGATTCAGAGTTGATCGACATGCCCGCACGAATCACTCTGGTACTCATACTGTCCCTCGCCGCCGGTTGCGGCGGCTCCAAATTCCGATGGACCGAAGGGGTCCAGGTCGCGGAACAAGAACCCAAACCGCAGGACCTCCTGGCGTACCCGGCCGACGGCCAGATAGCCGGTGTAAACCCGCCGGGCTTCTTGTGGACCCCGCGCGACGAAGCCGTGCAGTACCGTCTCGAAGTTCGAAAAGCCGGTGCCGGATCGTCCGCCATTCTAGCGGCCGCGCCGCAGAAGTCCACCGTCTACCCTCCATACCAGCGGCTCGAACCCGCCGAGTACGAGTGGCAGGTCGTGTACCTCGATGCTGGCGGCAAGCCCACCGGCCTGTCGAAAACACGCCGCTTCCGCCTGCCCGCCGAGGCGCCCGTTCTCCTGATGCCGTCCGTCGCCGAAATCAAGAAGAAGCTGGCCGGCACGCATCCACGCGTTTTCCTCACGAACGACCGCCTGAACCGCATCCGGCAGGCAGTGGCCCGCGGGAGGTTGCCCTCCTGGACGCAGTTGCGATCTGCCGCGGACGCCCCTCCGGACCGAGCCAGGAACCCTTCATGGTGTCCTTGCCGTTTGTGGTGCGGGGATTGTCCAGCATCTGATGCCAGACCATGAGCGCCGCTCCAAGGGC
>JAEHDI010000426.1 GCA_016880505.1 Bryobacterales bacterium
CCGCGCCGACAACCACGCACCCGACACGGCCCGACCGCAGAAAGTGCCCGGCCATATTGTCAGTAATGATCGTGGTCGGGATGCCGTCCTGCTGGAGTTCCCACGCCGTCAGGCGGGCGCCTTGCAGGAACGGTCTGGTCTCATCGGCAAACACGTCGATCCTCTTGCCCTCGGCTACGGCAGCCCGGATTACGCCCAACGCGGTGCCGTAACCAGCAGTTGCCAAAGCGCCGGCGTTGCAGTGCGTCAGCACCGTTTTGCCATCCGGTACCAATGTCGCGCCGTTGCGGCCGATCGCCTCGTTGATGGCGATGTCCTCGATGCGGATCTGCTTGGCCTCTGTCACCAGCCGCGCCCGCACCTCCTCCACGGGCCGGCCGCGCACCCCCTCATAGACCCGCTTCATCCGGTCGATCGCCCAGAACAGGTTGACCGCCGTGGGCCGCGTCCCCGCAAGGGTGTCGCAGATCGTCTTGAACTCCTCGTCCAGCTTGCCGGGATCAGCCCGCAGGACGCCCAGCGCTACGCCCATCGCGGCTGCCACACCGATTGCAGGCGCCCCTCGGATGACCATCGAGCGGATCGCCCCGGCCACCTCGCGGTAGTCGCGGCACGTCACGTAGGTTACTTCCTTCGGCAGGCGGGTCTGGTCGATCATCACGACCCCCGCGTCAGTCCAGACAATCGTTTCAATCATTTCACAGGCAAGTTTTTCGATTGGAAGAGGAAGGCGATGAAAAACGTCAGGTTGTACGCCGCGTGCATGACGGTCGCGGCCGCCGTGGAGCCCGTGCGCAGCCGCAGCAAGCCGAACGAGGCGCCGGCCAGCACGATAAACAGCAGATGGCGCCATGACCAGGCGTACTGCGGGCCGTGCAGCAACGCGAACGGCAAGGTGGTGAGGAGAATCCCGAGCACGACGCCCATGGAACGCACGAGCAGCGGCAGAATGAAGCCACGGAACGCCAATTCCTCGCATATCGGACCCAGCGTGGCCGCCGCCAGTCCGACGAGTATCAGCGACGTTCGGTCCGAGAGGAGCCGCATCATCGGCATTTCAATATCGGGCGCTTTGAGGAAGAGGCCCGCAATCGCCACCGCGAATGCCAACAACACGCCCAACAAGGCGTACCGTCCAAACCTCTCCAACGGCCGGACCCAACCGAGAGATTCCCAGAATGGCCGCTCGTACTTGACGCGGAGAATCATGTACAGAACGACGTACCAGAGTGCATACGCGAGGAACTGGGCCGCCAGCAACTCGGGCGCCTGGCCCTGCCCGTTCAGCGAAAACCCATAGAACAGCGCCTTCACGATGAGCGCGCCGGCCAGCAGCGCCGGGATACCGGACGTCAGGAACAGCGCCAGGTCCTGATAGTTCCAAAAAGGGTTCTCTTCGGCCCGACTCGGCGCCTCCGGGATCGCGCTTTGGCCTATGCTTTCGTGCTCGTTCATGCGTCCAACTCGATCAGAATGGCCGCCAGGAGAGGCAGCATCAGCTCGTGGTGGCCGGTGATCGCGAACCCTCGCCCCCCGGCGCCGGCGTGCGGCCTCTCGACGACATTCACCTTCGGGCGGTAATGCTGTAAGAAATCGAAGTTTACCGTGTTGAAGGCGGCCAGTGGGCGGCCGAGGTTGCGCACCACCGACACCGCCTTCAGGAAAACCTCGGGCAGAACCACGGCCGAGCCAACGTTGAGATACACTCCGCCGCCGTTCAGCTCAGCCACCATCGAGCAAAAGAGCCGGAAATCGCGATGGGTCGCCCGTCCGATCGCGGCGGCGTCGGCAGCCGGATGCGTGTGCGGCGTGTCAGTACCGATGGCGACATGCACGGTGACGGGCACCCCGCGTGCCCATGCTTCGTAGAGCAGGCTGGAACTCCGGTATGCGGGATCCGCCAGCATCTCGATGCGCCGTCCGAGCGCCTCCCCGATGCCGATCGAGTTTCGGTCACCCTCAGCGATCGCCGTATTCATCTCGCGGCCGGTCTCCTCGGCGGAGCCGAAGCTGCCGTCGGGCAGGACCGCCTCGACGTCCTCGCTCGTCCGGCCGGCGATGGCGATCTCGAAGTCATGAATCGAGGCTGAACCGTTCAGAGCGAATCCGGTGGCATATCCCCGGCGCATCAGATCGATCAGCACGGGGGCGAGGCCGCACTTGATTACATGCCCCCCCATGCCCCAGATCACCGGTTTGGCCGCCGCCCGCGCGGCCTGCAGCGCGCTCACCACCGCGCGGAGCGAATCGGCGGCGAGGACCTTCGGCAACGAATCGAGCCACCCGCCGAAGCCGGTTCCAGGCACGTGCGGACCGGCGAAATCCTCGGCTCGCACCTTGCCTCCCCTCTCCCGGATGGGGATTGTCTTCAGGCCCGAAAAATCGAGCGGATGAATTGCGTACTTGCTCACCCGTTCCGTCCGTTCCGCAGCACTTTGACAAGAGCCTGCCCGGTATAGCTCTTGCGGCTGCGAACCACCTGCTCCGGCGTGCCTGCCACCACGACCTGCCCGCCCTCTTCGCCGCCCTCGGGGCCGAGATCGATGATCCAGTCCGCCGTCTTCACCACATCCAGATTGTGTTCGATCACTACCACAGTGTTTCCGAGATCGACAAGCCGCTGCAACACATCCAGCAATTTCTTGACGTCGTCGAAATGCAGCCCGGTCGTCGGCTCGTCCAGGATGTAGAACGTGCGGCCTGTCTGGCGCCGGCTCAACTCTTTGGCCAGCTTGATCCTCTGAGCCTCGCCGCCGGATAGCGTGGTCGCCGGCTGTCCGAGATGGATGTAGCCAAGCCCCACGTCACGAAGCGTTTCCAGCTTCGTACGGATCTGCGGGATGTTCTCCAGCACGCCTGACGCCTCCTCAACGGTGGCCTCGAGCAAATCGGCGATCGAATAGTTTCGATACTTCACCTGGAGCGTCTCCAGATTGTACCGCCTCGCCCGGCAGATGTCGCACGTCACGTAGACGTCGGGCAGGAAGTTCATCTCGATGCGCTTCAGTCCGTCTCCCTGGCAGGCCTCGCATCGCCCTCCCTTTACATTGAAGCTGAACCGGCCCGGCTTGTAGCCCCGTTCGCGGGATTCGGGAAGCATGGCGTACAGGTCGCGGATCGGGGTAAAGACGCCGGTGTACGTCGCCGGGTTCGACCGCGGCGTCCGGCCGATGGGCGACTGATCGATCCGGATCACCTTGTCTATGTACTCGAGGCCGCTCAGTTTGCCGTACGCTCCCGCCTCTTCGCGCGAGTTGTACAACTCCCGGGCCAGCGCCCGATAGACGATGTCGTTCACCAGCGTCGACTTGCCGCTGCCCGAGACTCCGGTAACCACCGTGAAGACGCCCAGCGGGAATTCGACGTCGATCTCCTTCAAGTTGTGCTCCCGGGCGCCGTGGACTACGAGCCGCTTGCCGTTGCCGCGGCGCCGCAACTCCGGCGGATCGATACTCCGGACACCCGACAGATATTGTCCCGTCAGCGACCGCGGGTCGTTTGCGATCTGGTCGGGAGTTCCCGCCGCCACCAGGGCGCCGCCCAAGCGGCCCGCGCCGGGTCCGAGATCGACCACGTAGTCTGCGCGCTCGATGGTCTCCGCATCATGCTCCACCACCAGCACAGTGTTGCCGAGGTCGCGCAGCCGGCTCAGGGTGTCGAGCAGCCGGCTGTTGTCGCGGTGATGAAGCCCGATGGAGGGCTCGTCGAGAACGTACAGCACTCCGCGCAGCTTCGATCCGATCTGTGTCGCCAGACGGATGCGTTGCGCTTCGCCCCCCGAGAGCGTCGCCGCCGAGCGGTCCAAGCTCAGGTAGTCGAGACCGACGGAGTTCAGGAATTCCAGCCGGTTGCGGATCTCTTCGACGATGCGGCCGGCGATCATCCGCTCGCGCTCGGTCAACTTCCATGCAAACACCACCGGCAGCGCCCGCGCCACCGGCAACGCGGTGAACTCGGCGATGGAGAGGCCCTTCACCCGGACGGCGAGACTGCCGGGACGTAACCGCTTACCGTGGCAGGCAGGGCACGCCGTGGCGGACATGTAGTCCATCAGCCACTCGCGGTAACCTTCGGACGCCTCTTCGTATGTCTGTTCGAGCGCCGTCAGGATGCCGGGGAACCCGTTGCCGCCCTGAAGCAGAAGCGCCTGGGTCTTCTTGGGCAGTTGCTCGAACGGTTGGGAGAGATCGATGCCGGACCGACGCGCTGCGTCCGAGAGCATGTGCGTCATGTAGGCGGAACCCGCTCCAGGTCCCAGCCCGCCTTCGAGCAGCGGTTTCGAGAAGTCAACGATGACCTTCGCGGGATCGAATGTCCACTTGCTGCCCAGGCCGGTGCAGCTTTCGCATGCCCCATACGGGCTGTTGAACGAAAACGAACGTGGCTCGAGTTGCGGAACGCTCGCGCCGCAATCCGGGCAGGCCAGCTTCTGGGAGTAGAGGCGCTCGTCACCGTCCACGACGGCCACCAGGACGAGGCCGTTCGCCAGTTTGGTCGCCGTCTGAATGGATGCTTCGACGCGCTTCTCCAGGCCGGCCTTGACCAAGAGCCGGTCCACGACGACTTCGATGGTGTGATTCTTCCGGCGGTCCAGCTTGACCGGCTCTTCAAGAGACCGCAATTCGCCGTCGATCCGCGCCCGCAGGAATCCCTGGCGCGCCAGTTTCTCGAGGTCCTTACGGTACTCGCCTTTCCGCCCCCGCACGACCGGAGCCAGGATCATCACACGCTCATCCATCCGCAGCGACATGATCTGCTGGAGGATCTGCTCGGTCGACTGGCGGGAGATTTCATGGCCGCAGTCCGGGCAGTGCGGCACTCCGATGGACGAATAAAGCAGCCGGAGGTAGTCGTAGATTTCGGTAATCGTGCCCACCGTGGAGCGCGGGCTCCGGCTTGTCGTCTTCTGCTCGATGGAGATCGCCGGGCTGAGACCGTCGATCGAATCCACCTCCGGCCTCTCCATCTGGTCGAGGAACTGGCGGGCGTAGGGGGACAGCGTCTCGACGTAGCGCCGCTGTCCTTCGGCATAGATCGTGTCGAAGGCCAGCGACGACTTGCCCGATCCGCTCAGCCCCGTCACCACGGTAAACGTGTTTCGCGGAATCTCGACGTCGATGTTCTTCAGATTGTGTTCGCGCGCCCCGTGAACGCTGATGCGGTCCAGCATGGTGAGCTTCGCCGTTCCCAGGCCAATCTCTTATTGTCCTTCGAACCGCTACGAGGCGGCAACGAAGGGGGCCGCTACCGGCTCGGTTAGTTCGCACGTGGTCTTGAGCGGGCTTGAGTGACCGCGGTCACTGCGCGCCGGCGTTTCCAGGCTTACTCTGGAACCGGACACCAAGGAGGAATGACATGCGTTTCTATGATTTCGCCCGGGCTGCTGCTTCACTGGTTGGTCTGCTGGCTCTCCTGGCCATCACTCCCGCGGCCGCCCTGGCGCACTGCGACGGTGTCGACGGTCCGGTCGTTGCCGCCGCACGACAGGCCCTGGACGCTGGGAACGTCAATCTCGTGTTGCTATGGGTCCAGCCGGCTGGCGAACCCGAAGTCCGCACCGCCTTCGACCACGCCCTCGCCGTACGAAAACTCGGCTCCGGTGCGAAGGAACTCGCGGACCGCTACTTCTTCGAAACGGTCGTCCGCGTCCACCGCGCCGGAGAAGGGGCGCCCTACACAGGTTTGAAGCCAGCCGGGCGCGATCTCGGACCCGCGATCCCAGCGGCAGACCACGCCATCGAGCACGGCTCCGCCACCCAGTTGCGGGAGTTGCTTATGCGGTCGTTGGATGCCGGCCTCCAGGAGCGATTCCGGCGCGTGACGGCGGCGAAGGATTTTCGTGCCGGCGATGTGGACGCCGGCCGCCGGTTCGTCAAGGCGTACGTCGAATTTGTCCACTACGTGGAAGGGGTTTCTCAGGCGGCCGCGGGTCCGGCTTCGCCCCACGAGCACAACGCCCCGGAACCCGCTCACGCTCACAACTAAGCTTACCCTGGCTACGCTCTTTTGGCGTACTTCTCCAGAATCGGGACGAGATTGGCCCGTGCCGAGGCGAGCCGCTCATCGATCACCGCAGGGTCCATCTTCGCCGCGTTGTCCTTGCCGTCCACACGCTCGACGGCAATCGGCCCGTTGAAGCCGGCACCGAAGAGGATCTTGAACATCAGGTCGTGATCGATCTGCCCCTCTCCGGGAACGGGGAAGTTCGCTTCCGCGCGGCCGCCAAGATGGTCCTTGATGCAGACCGACTTGACGTGCGGCGCCAGGTCCGGCAGGTCCGGGTCCGGATAGATGCCTTCATAGAACGAGACGTTCCCGGCGTCCCAACTGATCTTCAGCCGTTCGGACGGGATGCGCTTGACCACTTCAAGACACGCCTTCGCATTGGCGGTGATGCCCGTGTGCGGTTTCAGCGTGATCGTCATTCCGATCGTTTCGGCATGGCGCACGCCTTTCTCCAGCAATGCGTAGTAGGCGTCTGTCTCCCGCTCCCAGTCACGCGCACGCTTCGGAACAGTCGGAAACTTCGTGTAGTACCACGGCCCGATGCCGATCACAGTCCGGATGCCGAATTCTGCGCATAGGTCGAGTTCCTCGAGGTACTTCGTCAGGTCCTCCTCCTTGCTGAGGCCGTTGCCAAGGCCCACGAAACTCATGAACGGCGTCAGCCCCGCGTCCGAGATCTGCCGCCGGAGACTCGCCCGCTCGGCGGCGGTAAGCGCGGTCGTGAACACGGGTTTGCCCGCGTGGGTCGGCGTCGGCATGACGTACTTGTAGCCAGCCTTGCGGATTCCCTCGAGCGCCCGCTCGAAAGTCTGGGCCCGGTACGGCAGCGTCTCGCAGCCAAACTGATACGGCTCCTGCTGCGCAACGGCCGGGCTGTCGGCGCCCGCCAGCGCCGCTGCGCCTGCCGCATTCCTGAGAAACATTCGTCGTGTCGTTGTCATATGGAATCTCAACCTGCCTGAACCTACCGTTTCAGCGGATCGTAGATCATGCGCGTTCCCCGCACCCAGGCCTCGTCAGCCATGAGACAGGCGACAGCGTGCTGATAGCCGGCGTCGATCGGGGCATTTGGCTGCTTCCGTGTCCGCAGGCACTCCAGGAAGTTCTTCATGTGCGGTGTGGACTCGACTTCAGGAATCTGCGTGCCCGGTGCGATGGCGTCAGGCTCTCCGCGCTGGCCGATGAGCGCCCAAGGTTTGTCCCAGTTGGTCGCATCCATCACCCCACGCGTCCCGAAGAACTTCAGGAAATTGTTGCTGTCCGTGCCGAAGGTCGTGTTGTACCGGACGAGGAATCCCTCCGGGTACTCGAGAAGCGCCTCGAACGTGTCAGGCGCGGTGCGCTGATCCTTCCAGCGGTAGATTCCGCCCGTTGCCGTTACGCGGGATGGAAATTTCGCGCCGGTGACGTAGTGAACCAGGTCCACGAAGTGACTCATGAAGCCGGTTTGCGGGCCTAGCGAGAAATCCCGGTATCCGTACCATCCGGCGTACTGATCCGCGTTCCAGGGGCGAGGCCTATGATGCATGAGGAACGCTTTCCAGTCGACATCGGATTCGGCGACCGGCCGCTCGGCGTAGCTGTGCCAGTATGGGCGGTAGGAGTTCCGCGACTGCTCGATCTTGAAGATCCGGCCCATGCCACCCGCGGCGACGAACGCTCGCGCGGCGACAGAACTGGCGAAGCTACGCACCTGCGTGCCCACCTGCACCACGCGGTCGGAATTCTTCACCGTGTCCACCGCTTCGATGAGCTCCTTCATGTTCATCGCCAGCGGCTTTTCGATGTAGACGTCCTTCCCGGCGCGGATGGCGTCACCGAGCATGGTGCAGTGCTGGTGGTCCGGTGTGGCAATAATCGCCGCGTCGATGTCTTTCATCGCCAACACGTCCTGATAATGCACCAGCATTTTCGGCTCGCTGCCGAGCGCCTCCTTGGTCATGGCAGCGGCCTTTTCGCGGTGCTGGCGCCAGGTGTCGCAGACCACCGCCAGTTCGACATTAGTTTCGCGGGCGAATTCCAGGGCCTCACCGACCAGTCCGCGTCCGCCACAACCGATCACGGCCACACGCAGCCGGTCGTTTGCACCAAGAATCCTCTCCGGCCGTAGAGCCGCCAGCGAAGCGGCCGCGGCGAAGGTCCGCCGGCTTATACCCGATTCAGACACATTGCCCTCCTTCCTATCGCAGCTATCATACCCGCCTGGACGGTGCGTCGGTGGAGGGAACGGGGGTATGATGACCCGGTTATTCGAGACACCGTGCCTCTACGGCTTTCCGACAGGAGAACGCAATGAAGAAACCAGGGATCGGGTTGATCGGCTGCGGGACCTGGGGGTCGGTTCATGCGAGGACGTACGCAGCCTCCCCGTTCGTGCGGCTGATTGCCATCAGCGATCAAGATGCTGACAGGGCAGCAGCGGCCGCACGTAACTACGGTGCAGAGAAGCATTCGGCGGACTGGCGCGACCTGCTCGCCGATGCCGAGATCGATGCGGTCGCAATCGCCACGCCGGACTTTGCGCATGGAGAGATCGTGCAAGCGGCCATCGATGCTGGAAAAGACATCCTCGTCGAAAAACCGTTGGCAACCACCATCGAGGAGTGCGAGCGCATCCTTGATACCCGCCGCGCAAAAGGCGTCAAGCTGATGGTGGACTTCCACAATCGCTGGAACCTGCCGTTCGTGAACATCCGCCGGATGCTCCAATCCGGAGAAATGGGTGACCTGCTTGCGATCAACATCCGCCTGAATGACACGTTCTTTGTGCCGACGAAGATGCTCGGCTGGGCCTCTTGTTCCTCCCCGGCTCACTTTCTGGGCAGTCATGTGGTGGATATCATCCGCTGGCTGAGCGGCGCAGAAGTTACGCGAGTCTATTCCGTCAGCCGCTCGCTGGTGCTGAAGAACGCCGGCATCGATACTCCAGATTTCTTCCAATCGATCCTCGAACTATCGAGCGGGGCCACGGCGGTGGTGGAAAACTGCTGGGTAGTGAATGAATCATCGCCCAGCGTGTTCGACTTCCAGTGCGAGTTCATCGGCAGTGCGGCGAGCGCGTACGTCAACGCCAGCCATCACGCCATGCTGAAGACATACACCACAGGCGGCGTTGCTTATCCGGACGTCGCCTGCGCTGCGGACCTCCACGGAAAGCCGGTCGGATTCGGCGTGGCCGCCATCGAGCATTTCATTGACTGTCTGGCCAGCGGGCGCGAGCCGATGGTGACAGGCGAGGACGGTCTCGCAGCCGCGCGCGTCGTCGCGGCGATGGTGAAGTCGGCGGAAACAGGACAACCGGTCGAGCTTCGCCAGTGAACTCTCATTTCTCTTTCTTCGATTGGGTGTTGGTTCTAGGGTTCCTCGCCTTCTATGCGTACCTTGGTATCCGGGCGCGGACGCACTCCTCATCCGTGGACGAATTCCTGGTGATGGGGCGGCGTCTCGGCCCGGTCTGGGGTGTGGCCACGCTCGCCGCGACAGAAACCGGGCTGATTACGCTCATTTATTTCGCCGAAGAGGCGTACTTGAGCGGATTTGTGGCGCTTATCGTCGCTCTCCTCGCCGCCGTGACTATGTTTTTCGTCGGTTGGACCGGCCTGATTGTCAGAAAGCTCCGCGAACTCGAGATACGAACCGTGCCTGAGTACATGGAGAGCCGCTTCAACACGCGCGTCCGCACCATCGCGGGCCTGGCCACCTTCATCGTCGGCGTGCTCAACATGGGTATTTTTCTCCAAGCCGAGAGTAACTTCATGGCGATCATCATGGGCATCCCGGAGTCGAGAATCCTGCTCGTGATGGCCGTGATGCTCGTTGTAGTGGTGGCATACACCATGCTCGGCGGGATGTATTCGGTGGTGCTGACCGACGTGGTGCAGTTCATCGCGATCGTCGCCGGAGTCGGCATCACTACCTGGCTCATCTTCTCGAACGCGGGTGGATGGGGAGGTATGGCGGAGGCGGTAGATCGGCGGTACGGCGATGCCGGCTTCTATGTCTGGAAGGCCCCCCGCTACGGCCCTCTGTTTCTCTCGTGGACGCTACTCTACTACCTGAGTGGCTGGAGTTCGTGGCAGCCGGTGGTGGCGCGCATCCTGAGCATGCGCGACATAGCCACCGCGCTGAAGCTGTACCGCATCAGTAGCCTCTTTATGTTCATGCGGGCGGCGTTCCCGATGGTTTGGGGCATAGGTGCACTCGCCATTCTTGGGCGGACGGGCGAGTCGAGCATGGCCCTGCCTCAGATGCTGGCGCGCATCGTCCCCGCGGGACTGATCGGCATCGTTACGGTCGGGTTTCTCTCAGCTTCGATGTCTACGTACTCGAGCTATTTTCTGGCGTTCAGCTCGATCCTGTTTCAAGATGTGATCGGGCCGCACACAAAGCGGCTTCCCGAGGGCAGGGGGCGAGTGAAGGCAGTGCAGGCGGGTGTGCTTGTCATCGGTGCCTTCATTTACATTTGGGGATCGTTCTACCATTTCCCGGAGTCGGTTTTCCGTTACATCACACTAAGCGGGTCTCTGTCTTTTGCCGCCACGCTGACTGTGTTGATCGGCGGCATCTATTGGAAACGAGCGAATGTCCGGGGTGCCTATTGTGCTTTTCTCGGAAGCGCCATCCCGCCGATCACCTGCCTCGCCATACCGTCTATAGATCCCACCTACGCCGGCTTGCTTAGCTTCACTCTGGCGCCTGCGGGTCTCATCCTCGGCTCGCTCGCTTTTGGCCGAACTTCTACCAGGCTTTTATCGTCTTCTGGTGGTGCTAGCATGGCTCGGGGGTGAAACAGCCGTGGGGACATTGGGGCGTACCTGGAAGCTGTACAAACAAAGTTTCGCCGTGCTCGGCGCGGATACGGAGATCCTACTGTTTCCGGTGATGAGCGCGGCATCCGCTGTCCTGGTGGCGGCCGCGTTTTTCTTCCCGCTTTACTTCAGCGGCACGCTCCTCGCCATCAAGGACGGCGCTGGCGGCTGGGCCGACTACGCGGTTCTGTTTGTCTGGTATTACCTGAACTATTTTGTGGTCATCTTCTTCAACAGCGCTCTGGTCGCATGCGCCAACATCCGGCTTTCAGGCGGCAACCCCACCGTTGCCGAGGGCCTGCGGGTGGCGATGAGCCGCATCACGAGCATCGCAGCCTGGGCATTTGTGGCGGCGACCGTTGGAATCGTTCTGAGCTGGTTGCGGGACCGGGGCAACAGGCTTGTCCGGCTTCTCAGCTCAGGTCTAGCGGTCGGCTGGGCGCTGATCACCTATCTGATCATCCCGGTGATTATCATCGAAAACCGGAACGTCTCCGACGGCATGCTCCGCTCGTCAGAGTTGTTCCGGAAACACTGGGGCGAGCAGGTGGCGGGCAGTTTCGGCTTCGGCCTGCTGAACTTGCTGCTGTTGGTCCCCGGGCTGCTGCTCGGGTGGCTCGTCTATCCGTATGATCTCGGCGCCGCGATCATCCTAACCATGGTCTACATACTGCTCCTCGCGGCCGTCTCCTCTGCGGTGAAAGGAATCTTTACTGTGGCGCTGTACCGTTTCGCCACCGATGGAGTGGCGCCGTACGGCTTCGACGCGGACTCGATCGACCCGAACTGGCGCTACCACCGCCGTTTGAACGACCCCGGCCGTTCGTCCTGACAGGCGCCTCTCCGGCGCTAACCAAGGTGAGTACGGTCCCGCTTACCTTTTCGAATCTTGCAAGCGTCCTGCATTGGACGTACAATTCCGCTAGTTGCGATGGTCAACGGCAAGGCAGCCTCGAAGGACTCGGCGGGAGCGTCCGTGGCGCTCCTCGGACGCTCCCGCGTTTTTTTTCCATCGTCCTTCCGGTTCGGGCACCTCACGGAAGACGCTCTCTGCCTGTACGGAATCAACCGTCTGCCCGATGCCGACGTGCCCTCGGTCCTGAAACATCTGCTCGAGTGCGAATGCTGTTTCGACCGGATGCTGGGGATTGTCACTCTGGCATTTGTCCGGATGCTCCACAGGACCACCGGGACGCTCTACGGGACGAGCGGCTGATCTCCTCCTGGTATGATTCGCGCATATGCGCGAGATCTCCTCGCCGGCAGAACTGCACGCATTCTACTCGCGTCTTCGGCCGGGCTCCCGAATACCGATTTTCTGCAGGCGATCAGAGGGAAGGGCGCGGATGTCGTGCTCCGGCACACAGTATTCGCACTCCTCACATTTGGCTTATAATTCCCGCTGTGACCGTCGAGCGCGCGGCCAGGCCCTTCCAGATCTGCAGGTCTTGCAGACACGAGTGGTCAACGTGGGACCGTTTCGTCCTGGATCCGGACCTGCGTCTGCTCGGCCTGCAAGCCGTGATCACCCATCCGGACGTCAACCTGCTGGTCTTCGAGCACGGTTGCGGCAGTTCCGTCTCGATACTCTCCAGGAGACTGCGCCACCTGCTCCCCGAACCGGAACCGGACGCCTCGCATGTCAGGCTGTTGGGCACGGAGCAATGCCGGGGGCACTGCCTCCGCTTGGGAGACCTGGAGGCGTGCGATGCGCGCTGCAGCAACGCGCGGGACCGTGAGCTGATCCTGCTCGTACAGCGCATGAGAAAAGAGGCACGGGAGTCCTCCCCTTATGAACACAGCCCCTGAGGCCGAGTCGAAAAAGGCGAGGAACACGGCCAACACCCTGCTCCTGGCGCTACTGGTGATCGCCGTGTTGTGTGCGTTGCTGTGGTGGTGGCATCAGTCCACTCCTCCGGGTTTACGTGACGTGTTGGAGACGGCCAAGCCGGCGCGCACCGGCAAGCCGCCGGAGGTAGCGCCCCCCGCCACCCGACCGATGCGGAAGGAAGAGCCGGAGCGTGCCGAGAAGCCGAAGCAGCCCGCTTTTCCGACAGCCGAGAGCGTTCCGATCGGTATGGAGAAGTCGGAATTATTGGAGCGGTTTGGAAAACCCAATATGGTCACCACATCGGTGGAGCAGGGGCAAGAAATGGAAACCCTCGTTTATCTGCGTCGCGGGCCTCCGAAAAAGGAGATTGTCGTGGTTCTCAAGAATGGCTCCGTCGTGTCGGTCAACTCCCTCAACCGCTAAGGGCTTCAGAAGTCGGGAGTTCCGGTCGATTATGTATCAAGGATGAAGCGTATAATCACGTCATGAAGTACATAGCCATTGCTCTCATTACGGGCGTTACCCTTTTGTGGTGTGCCTCTCCCGTGCGGGCCGACGAGGCCAGCAAGTTCGCAAAGGCCGAAGAACTGTTGAACCTGACGCAGACCGACCAGATGATGAAGTCGTTTCTCGAACCGATGAAGG
>JAEHDI010000427.1 GCA_016880505.1 Bryobacterales bacterium
CCTTGAGGTGGCCGGTCTCGAAGTTCCGGACACGGACGGAGATGTGCTTCTTCGAGAAGAACGGGTTGGCCCAATGGAGGCCGGAGCGCCGCACGGTTCCGATGTACTTGCCGAATAACTGGAGCACTGCGCCCTGGTTCGGCTGGACCATGAACAGCCCCGCAAAGCAGAGCGAGTTCACGATCAGTACGACGACGAATAGGATGATACGTAAGGGTTGTTCGTCCCGCGGGGCGGTGCGCGCGGTGTCGATAATCCCGTAGACGCAAAGCGCCGCCACAACGATCAGCGCGATCAGCGTGAAGACGCCGGGAAGGGTGGATCGGGGGATTTCCTTGATCATGGCCATAGCCTCATATCGAAATGATATCACAATGATGTCAAGAGTCAAAGGATGAGACTGTGGAGCGCCCTTCCGACGAGTTGCCAAAGCCGGGATCAGAACTGGGCCTATGACAGATGGATGAGGAACCGGCAGCGCGCGCCCGCGTGCCGGCGCGGCGAGTCCGACACCTCGACACGGACCGGCTTGCCGCCGACAGTTTCAAACAACAACTGGTTGTTCGCCTTGGAGCAGTCGCAGTAAGGATCGTCAGGAGTTGGTGCTCGCTTAGGACTCCAGCCGCAGACGCATTGACCGGAGGGATAGATGAGAGTGACCAGGTCGCCCTCCCGGCGGCAGTTCTCCGGTCCCACGATCTTCCCCAACAGCTCGACGAGTTTGTCCAGGTTGCCCTGGCTGTCCTGGATCAGCTTTTGCCGGAAATCCAGCGCGCGGCAACAGGCGCGACCTCGCTCTGCCATCAGCTTGATCAGGGTATCGCGATTCAAGCTGCTTTCTTCTTTCTGGAGAAACGCGGAGAGAAAGTCCCGCACGGCCTTGGCATCGGACGTGCACTTGGCATCCTCGCATTTCCCGCTCTCCGTCTGCCCCAGACTTGAACAGCAAGGAAGGACCGTTCCGGCTGCCAGGTTCCGTAGAAATGTCTTGCGATCCATGACGCACTCCCTATCGGACCAGAAGGTCCGATAGGGTCAGAGTAGCACGGGCACTGCTGTTTGGACGGCGGGCACTACGGCAGCGCCGGTCGGTACTTCGGACTCGGCTCCAATGTCCGTTGCCGAAGAGCCTTCAGAATGTCGGAGGCAACGTAGATCCTGCCGCGTTTCTCGCCTGCCGGGATAAGCAGGCCGTTCTCCACGAGGAGTTGCAGATCCCTGCTGGCAACCGGCTGGCTGACCTCAGCCACAGAGCGGTAGGTAGCGTTTCTGATCCGAAACCCGAATGTGGCGTCGGACAGCGCGTACATCACCCGAGGGGGCAGCCCGCGAGATTGGACCAGGACCTCCAGCTCGTCCCAAACGCGTTCAAGCTCCTTCGTCCTCTTCAGGAGGGTAGCCGCCTGGTTGAAGTGCGCGTTCAAGCAGAACCGAATCCACGGCCGTGCGTCGTTGGATGGCTGCCACCTCCCGCCCCCAACCGCGCCGAGCACCGCATAGTATTCTTTCGTGTTCCGCCCCAGGTATTCCTCGATACTTGAGAACTGAGGATCGAGAATCCCTTCCCGCGCAAGAACAAGCGTCTGTAAGCAGCGAGCCATCCTTCCGTTACCGTCCGAGAAGGGATGGATCATCACGAGATTCAGGTGCCCCATCGCAGCCCGAATGATGACAGGCGTGCCGTCGCCGGCGTAATTCAGGGAATCAAAGAGCTCTGCCGTGAGGCCGGGCACAAGAGTCGCGTCCGGTCCCTCGTACACAATTTCGCGCTTCTCCTCATCCCTGACATAGATCGGTCCGGGACGCCAACTGCCGGGATGCCGGGGAAGGTCATAGCTAAGCATCATGTAGTGGAGGCTCCGAATGAAGCCTTCGCTGTACCGAAAGTGCGGATCATCGGAGAGTTGGAGCACGTAGGTTAGAGCGTTCCTGTACCCGGTAATGGCTGCCCAGGTTTCACTGTGTGCATCCAACGGCTCCGCGCCGTCCGCTGCCGCGATGGCGTCCTCCTGGGTGACGTTGTAGCCCTCGATGCTGTTCGATCCGCGAATCGCCCGAGCAAACGTGCTCCTTCTGAGAAGGCCATACCAGCGCTTCGGGTAACGCAAGGCGGAACGAAGGTTATCCCTAATGGAATCAACTTGCTCGATCACATCCAGGCCTTCCGGGAGCAAGTTGGGTGTGGAGAAGATCATTTATTACATACTTTCAAAGCATATATTATATGCTTTTGAAGCGCAATGCAAGTGCTCTTATGTTCAGTCTACTTGCCGATGCAGAAGGTGGAGAAGATGCGGTTGAGGATGTCGTCGGCGGTGGTGGCGCCGGTCATTTCGTCGATGGGGCGGAGGGCACCGTAGAGATCTAACAGCAACATTTCATGGGGGATGCCGTTGAGGACGGCGGTGCGAGCCTTGTCGAGCGAGGCGGCCGCCTCCCGGAGGAGGCGCTCGTGGCGGATGCTGGTGATGAAGCCGGAATCCGCAAGATCGGCTCCCTCGGGCGCGACGGCGTCCAGAATCCGGCGGCGCAGCTCTTCGATCCCTGCACCGGTCAGAGCGGAGACCACCGTGACGTCGAAATCCACCTCTGCCGCACGGGGCAGGTCGCACTTGTTGCCGGCAACCAGGAAGCGGCCCTGCTCGCCGGCGAGCCGGACCAGTTCAAGATCCTGTGTTTCGGCCGGGACGGAGAGATCGAGGACCACAATGGTCAGGTCGGCGTCAGCCATCGCCTGAAGGCTACGCTCAATGCCGAGGCTCTCCACGAGACCTTCGCCCTCCCGGATGCCGGCGGTGTCGACGTACTTCACCGGAATGCCGCCGAGCGAGGCGACTTCCGAAACGAGGTCGCGCGTGGTTCCTGGGATCTCCGTGACAATGGCGCGGTCCTGCTCAAGCAGGCGGTTGAAGAGGCTGCTCTTGCCGACGTTGGGCCGGCCAACGATCGCCAGCGTCAGCCCGGAGTGAACCAGGCGGCCGTAGCCGAAGCTGCCTAACAACCGGCCGGCTACGTCGCGGATCGCGTCGATCCGGCGAAGGATCTCCCCGACCGGTGCGACGGCGACGTCATCCTCGGCGAAATCGATGCCGGCTTCGAGCAGTGCGATCAATTCCAGGAGTTGCTCTTTCACCGGCGCGACGCGGCGGGAGACCGATCCCCCGATCTGCTGCGCGGCGATGCGGGCCTGGTAAAGCGTGGTGGCTTCGATGAGGTCGCGGACGGCTTCGGCTTGAGGAAGGTCGATGCGGCCGTGCACAAACGCTCGCAGCGTGAACTCACCGGGCTCGGCGAGCCGCGCCCCGGCGTCGCAGGCCTTCTCCAGGCAGAAGCGCAGTACGACCGGCGAACCGTGCAGGGAGATCTCGACGACGTCTTCGGCGGTGTAGGAGCGGGGCTGCTCGAAGAACGTGACGACGGCTTGGTCGACGGCGCGTCCGGCCTCGTCGGCTAATTCGGCAAGCGTCGACGTCCAGGGGCGCCAATGATGACCGTCCTGGAACCGGAGAATCCTGGTCGCGATCTCGCGCGCGCCGAGTCCCGAAAGCCGCACCACGCCGATACCGCCACGTCCCGGCGGAGTGGAAATAGCCACGATGGTATCGCGAAGGTTCAAGTCAACGGCGACGGCG
>JAEHDI010000428.1 GCA_016880505.1 Bryobacterales bacterium
CGCGGAAGGTCTACGAATCGCTCGTGCAGCAGGCCCGGAAACTGGAGAGCGAGCCGCCGGTCGAGTACAAAGTAGTTGGCCCCCGCTTGCTGGCGCAGAGCCGGCGGTGCCTCGACCGGATCTATACGCTTGCGCTGCTATACAGATTGGACGGCGAGCGGCGCTACCTCGATCGGGCTGTGAAGGAACTTCGTGCGGCTGCGTATTTCCCGGATTGGAACCCCAGTCACTTCCTCGACACGGCGGAGATGACACACGCGTTCGCCATCGCCTACGACTGGCTCTACCACGGGCTGACGCCGGAGGAACGGGCATGGATCAGGCGGGCGATCGTCGACAAGGGGCTCGACCAGGCGATCCCGATCTATGACAAACAAGGCTGGTGGGTGACCTCGAAGTACAACTGGAACCAGGTGTGCAACGGCGGCATCGGGATCGGCGCGCTGGCCATTGCCGAGGACGAACCGCAGCGCGCGAACAAGGTGTTGCGGAATGCGGTGAAGTCGCTTCCGGCGGCGATGGCGTCTTACTCCCCCGACGGCGGTTGGGCGGAGGGTCCCGGATACTGGCACTACGCCACCCGGTACACCGTCTACTTTCTGGCAGCGCTGAAAACGGCATTGGGCGCCGATTTCGGCCTCTCGGCGTCGCAAGGCTTCGATCGGGCGGGGCATTTCCGAATCTACTCCACAGGCCCGTCACACAGCAGTTTCAATTACGCCGATGCGAGCGACCGCGTGGGACCGGCGGCGGAGATGTTCTGGCTCGCGCAGCGGTTCGCACAGCCCGCGTATGCGTGGCAGCAGCACCAACTTCTGAAAAAGAGCGGCGGCGACGCACTGGACCTGGTGTGGTACCGAACAGAGGCCGAGAGCCCAAAACGGGCCGGTTGGCCGCTGCACGTGCTCTTCCAGGGCGTGCAGATCGCCTTCCTTCGAAGCAATTGGGAGAGCGCCGACGGGATTTTCGTGGGTGTCAAAGGCGGCGACAACAAGACGAACCACGGCCATCTGGACCTCGGAGCCTTCGTGCTGGACGCGGGTGGTGTCCGGTGGGCGATCGATCTCGGACCGGACGACTACAATCTGCCCGGATTCTTCGGGAAACAGCGTTGGAACTACTACCGGCTGCGCACAGAATCTCACAACACGCTTCTCGTCGACGATGAAAACCAGGACACCCGCGCGGAGGCGAAGATTATCGGGCACCGGTTCCGCCCCAACTCCACGTGGGTCCGCATCGACCTCTCTCAGGCGTATCCTGCCAAAGTAAAACAGATGGAGAGGACGCTGGCACTGGTGCAACGGAAGCATGTTCTCGTCCTCGACTCGCTGGAGGCTACCGAACCGGTCCAAGCCCTGTGGGGAATGGTGACGGACGCCGAGGTCAGCCTCGACGGCGCGAAAGCGGAGCTGCGGAAGGGTGGCTGGACATTGGCTGCGGAGATTCGGTCGCCGGCTGAGGCGACGTTCGATGTCGTCTCCACGGCTCAGCCCCCGCCACAGGCAAAGAACGAAGGAACGCGGAAGCTGGTGGTGCGGCTTCCGGAGAAGGTCACTCGACTGGCGCTTGAGGTATGGCTGACGCCGCACCGCACCGGGAAGCCCAAACCGGCAGTGCCGTCCAAGCCAAGGCTATGAATTCGATGAACACGCAAGTGGATTTCAACAACCTCCCGAGCCGGCGGCAGGTTCTCGGCGGCGCCGCCGGGCTGGCGCTCGCCGCCGCGGGTTGCAGGCGCGGTTCGAAACAGGCTCGGCCGAACATCCTCTGGCTGATCGCCGAGGATTTGAGCACGGACCTGGGCTGTTACGGTAATCGCACGGCGCGCACACCGAACATAGACCGGCTCGCCTCCGAAGGAGTGCGGTTCACGAATGCGTTCGTCACTGCGCCGGTTTGTTCGGCATCGCGTTCCGCGCTGGCGACGGGGATGTACCAAACGAGCATCGGCGCTCATCGCCACCGCAGCCACCGAGGCGACGGATACCGGCTGATGGAGGGAATCGATCTGTTTCCCCACTACTTCCGGCAGGCCGGTTATCACACGTCGAATGTCCTCACCGCCGCGGCCGGCGTCAAGGGCACCGGCAAAACCGATTTCAATTTCCAGGCGGACAAGGTCTTTGACGGGACCGACTGGAACCAGCGCCGCGAAGGACAGCCCTTCTACGCACAGATCAACTTCAGCGAGACCCACCGCGCGTTTCAGCGTTTCACGGAGCGTCCGACCGATCCCGCCTCTGTCGAGCTTCCGCCGTACTACCCGGATGACCCCGCTGTCCGGTTGGATTGGGCGCTCTACCTC
>JAEHDI010000429.1 GCA_016880505.1 Bryobacterales bacterium
CCGTCTCGTCCACCTTCACCTCGGCCGTGATCAGCGACATGTCGGCGATCGTCATGATCAGGCTCGCCGACGAATTCTGGATGCCCGGCACCACCGTCTCGCCCACGCGGACAGGCAGGTTCGTTACTACCCCGTCGAGCGGCGAGACCGCGAGATGCTTCTCCAGAACATCCGTAACCCGCCTCACGGTGGCACGCGCCTGGCCGACCCTCCGCTGCGTCGCCGTCAGTTGCGATGTCGTCTGCCCTCGCTGCGCCTTGGCCTGCGCCAGCCGCGCCTCAGCCTCCCGGACGGCGGCGTCCATCGATTCGTACTCGGCCTTCCTCTGGTCGAAGTCCTGCCGCGCGATGAGCTTCTCGTTGTACAACTTCTCCGCCCGCTTGAAGTTCAGACTCGCGCGCTCGAGTTCGGCCTTCGCCCGGTCGATCGAAGCCTGCGCCGTCCGCAGATTCTCGTCAGCCGACCGGACCGCCGCTTCCGACGCCGCCGCATCCGCCTCCGACGAGCTCAACATCGCCTTCTGCGCCTGCACCTCCGACTCGGCCTGCACGGACTCCAGCTTCGCCAGAAGCTGCCCCTTTCGAACCCTGTCCCCTTCTTTGACCAGGATCTCCGTGATCCTGCCCATCGCGTTTGCGCCGATATTGATATAATTCCGCGGCTTGATTTCACCGGATGCCGTCACCACCGATGTGAGATCCTGCCGGGCCACCCGGCCAGTTTGTACCGTGACGATGCCGGCCCGGCTCTTCCGGATACCGACGTACACCGAGACGCCGATCACCAGCACCCCGAGGATCGCCAGCCAAATCTTCCACTTTTTTTTCACACCAAGAACTCCCTGTTTCTTAGACGACGTTCCAGGGTCCTTTGTTCATAAATCCCATCCTACCACGCGGGCCCATTGGAGGCGTGGGGAAGATGCGCGTAAACCACTCTAATCTAACCACTTAACAGAGACAGGCGGGGCGCTCGTGCAGGCCATCGATTCGGTCATGCCGGAGGCGAGCAACGCACAGGCGTTATCGGTGGCCGTGCGCACCGCCTGCTCCCGCGTGGCGCCGGATGCTGCGCGGCAGTTCGTCCGGCCTCGGAAGCTGACGCATACTTCCGCCCTGTGTTTCCGCAACCCGAGGCTCGAGTACACGAGCAGCCCGATCACGGCCAGCACAAAAACGGTCACCGCAATGGCGGTCTTCTTCACCCTCCGGTCTCCGAAAAGAAGTTTCCCATCTCGCGGAAACGTTGGTAGCGCTGTTCTACCAACGCTTCCGGGCTGAGTTGCCGGAGTTCCTCAAGCGCTTGCCGGAGCGTCTGGCGGACGCTCTCCGCCGCCTTGTCGTGGTCCGAGTGAGCGCCCCCTTCCGGCTCCGGAATGATTCCGTCGATCAGCCGGAATCGCAGCAGGTCCTCGGCCGTCAGCTTGAGCGCCGTCGCCGCCAGTTCCGCCTTTCCGGAGTCCCGCCAGATGATCGCCGCGCAGCTTTCCGGCGAAATCACGCTGTAGATCGCGTTTTCGAGCATATAGACGCGGTTGCCTACACCCAACGCCAGCGCGCCGCCGCTCCCGCCTTCGCCGATGCAGATTGCGATGATCGGGACACCCAGCCGGGACATCTCCCGGAGGTTCATGGCGATCGCCTCGGCCTGCCCGCGTTCCTCCGCGTCGATTCCTGGATAGGCGCCCGGCGTGTCGAGCAGCGTGATCACCGGCCGCCCAAACTTCGCCGCCATCTCCATTACCCGCATCGCCTTCCGGTAGCCCTCCGGCTTGGGCATGCCGAAGTTCCGGTGAAGCTTCTGCTTCGTGTCTCTCCCCTTCTGCTGTCCCGCGACCACCACGGGGATTCCCTCGAAAAAACCGAACCCGCAAACGATCGCGGCGTCATCGCCGAACGCGCGGTCGCCGTGAAGCTCGCTGAAGTCGGTGATCAGCCGCTGGATGTAATCGAGCGAGTGCGGACGCTTTGGATGGCGCGCCAATTGTACCCGCTCCCACGAAGGGCTGACTGCGGCCTGCGGCGCCGCCGGCTGTGACGTGTCCATGGAGGTCTTTCCCTACACTAGCACTTGAGGTTGTGATTCGCCTTCCGTCACTTAAGCGGCGCGACCCCTACAGAGCCGCGATCCGAAGGGAGCGGTCAATGCATCACTTCCGAACGGTCACTTTCGCACTTCGAACTCGGCCCGGCAACCGCGATCCACCCAGACTCCGCTCGAGTCGTAGCCCCATGTTTCGTTCTGCCGGCACGGGGAGCCGCTGATCTGTCGCAGCATTCTCACTCCCCCGCTCGTATCAGCGTTGCAGTGAACACGCGAACCGCTGCTTGATGAGCATGTGATTGTCCTGACGGATGACGATCCGGTGCCCCAGCCCCACGTGTCGCTGCGAGGGGCAACCTCGAACTCGGCCCGGCACCCACGATCCACCCAGACGCCGCTCGAGTCGTAGCCCCACGTTTCGTTCTGCCGGCATGGCGAGCCGCTGATCTGCCGCACCATCCGTACGCTGCCGCTCGTGTCCGCATTGCAGTGAACACGGTTGCCGCTCTCTGAAGAGCAGGTGATCCTCGAACCCGACGGCGACGCGCCGCCCCACGTGTCGCTGCGAGGGACAACCTCGAACTCGGCCCGGCACCCGCGATCCACCCAGACGCCGCTTGAGTCGTAGCCCCACGTTTGGTTCTGCCGGCATGGCGAGCCGCTGATCTGCCGCACCATC
>JAEHDI010000430.1 GCA_016880505.1 Bryobacterales bacterium
CGAAATGTTGGCCCGCCATTCAAGTTGCTCGGTCACTTCGCGCCGCTGCCCCGTGATCCACGAGAGCGCTTGGCTGACAGCGAAGGCGTTTGTCGCCGGAGCCAACGAACCCGGAACGTTCTTGCCAAGTTCGACCGTGACTCTGCTTGGGCTCACCCTCCTCAGATCCCCTTGAAGCGTGGCGTCGCACCCACTCTTAGCAATATGGAAGACTCGGGTTGCAGCTTTCAGGCCCCAGGCCTTCTTCAGCGGACCGTCAGCCCATCGTGCCAACTGGTGTTCGCTAATGGTTGTCTCAAGCCAGCGTTGATAGGTAGCCCGGTCCTTCAGCGACGAGCGTAGGCCCTCTTTCATCACAGCGCCGATGTCGCTGACCTGGAGATGCCGAGTGTGCATTTCTCGGAAGTTCGCGAGAGCCACTCCAAGGACGAGGCCGTTCGAGCAGACAAAACGAAGCCAACCCAGAACCGCCATGAACCGTGTGCTGCCATCGACAGAGTTGAAACATTCAAAGCGGAGCCGCATTTCATCACGGTCGCGGATCGGGAAGCTGTAGGCGTCACCTTCTGGAAATTCCAATGCGAGCCTGGCTCGCTCACCATTTTCAGTGATGGTCAGCTCACACGCGCGCTCGGCAAGCCTCAGGCGTTCGTCAGCTACTACGAGTCTGGAACGCGTCGCCTGGACCTTCTCGAACTGCGCCAGATCTGCGAGATCCTCGGCATTCCCCTCCTCGAATTCGTCCGAAAGTTTGAGCAGCTCCTCCAGTAGGAGTGGTGATCCTCCAACAAATTCATGTCAGGGCAAGCTCTTTGACCTTGTAGCTAGAACCGTCGGCGACAATCTTGCAGTCAATCGTGTGGATGGCTCACAGTGGCGGGGATAATCCGGCCCGTCCGCTCATCGATCACACGGTCCACCAGAGTCGTGGACCATACGCTGGAAGCGGTCATCAGTGTCGACCAAAGCACTCGATTCACGCTTCGACAGGAACCCACACCTTACTGGGCGGCGAGCAGAGTCAAGGGCGGTCCGACTTGTGACTGCCACCCAGTTCCTATCTTCTCAGACCGTTCGGGATTACGGCGAGGCACAGCCGAGACTGACACAAAGGACAGCTCAAGCACCACCGAATTTCGGCCGATCTGTACTAGTGAGGGCGAGCCAACGTTCTAGTACAGAAGCGCAGCGAGGAGGCGATCCCTTGGGAAAAGGCCTGTAGCTACTAGGCCGAAATTGAACCTTTTCGCCGCGTTCCTCTAATGGTTCGATAGAGTTTCCAGACGCGTAACACCTGCGCGGCGGATGAGGAGGGAAGGATGTTTTGGGACTCGAAGCGAAAGATTGTGGCGGCCTTGATTGTGCTCAGCGCGCTGTTGATCTGTACCCCATGCCGTGCTGAGAATCACAAGCGCTCGAAGGGACTATGGGCTGCGTCCGTTGCCTCTTTGGTGGCCGCTCACGTACTGGATGCTCGCCTGTCTGCTGGCCGATATGAGACGAACCCTTTTCTGCGTGACTCGCAAGGAAGGTTTCACATTGGCAAAGCCGTCATGATCAAATCGGCGGCTTCCGGCGGATCGATCTTGTTACAGGCGCTCCTCGCGCGCAACGGCCGTGCAGAGAGCATCTACCGGCCGGCTGCGCTCATCAATTTCGGATGCGCGGGCGTGATCGGAGGAGTCGCCCTGAGCAATGCGCGCGTACCACGATACGGGACAATGCCGGAGTACCTTCAACCTCAATGATCTCGTTCAGGAGCGGCGATCGGGCTTCAAAACGACGTCATCGATCCAGACAGTACCCCCGATCTTGTTGTCAAACTTCCCGGATGGGGTTCGAGTGACCTGAATCGCTAACGGCCCCGTTCCCTCCGGCACAACAATTGTCTTCTTGAGGGCTACCCAATCTTGGGTGCCGGTGACCCCGGCGATACGGACATCGAACCGAGCGGGTTTCGCGACATCAAAGATCCGGAAACCAAGGCCGCGATCCGTCGTGATACCGATAGTCCGAACATATGCGCAAAACCGATAGCTGCCAGGCCTCGCGACCACCGTCTGCACCACGTGATGAAAGTCGACGTTTTCCGATCCGGCAAATTGAATCCGCAATGACACAGCGCCTGACCGGGCTACATTGGTGTCCCGGGAAATGTCTACCCCAGCGATGGGGCGAAACGTCCAATCCAACTTCGTTTCGAGCGGAGCGCGTTCGAAGCCGCTATTGAACACCAGATTCCCCCCGAGATAATCTCCCGCGCGTTCTCCAAGGTAGTTTGTCCAATTGCTCACAGCCTCTTCATGCCGGCCGTTTGCTAAGAGAAAATCCATGTACTCTCCGGCGAGCGGGTCGTCCACCAGAGCGTGAGAAGTCAGCCATTTCCATGCGTTGTCGGCGTCCTTGACCCGATTTTTGCTCTGAAGGTAGCGGAACCACGACTGAGCCGCGCGCCGGCCGTCCGGCAGGCCATCGTGAAGGACGACCTCCCCTCCGTTCACCAAACGACTGTAGAGTCCGAAAATGACGTTGTCATACTGGTCGGTCAGCCGAAGTGTGCGGGACGTGTAGCGGAGGGCGTCTGCGGTCTCACCGGCGTTGAAATGGAAGTTTGCCACCCTGATCAGCACCGGCGGGGAATTCGGCGCCAGTTCCGCCGCACGGGTAAAGCACTGCCGCGCCTCCGCGTGCTTGGATGACAGCATTAGCGCGTGACCCATATCACACCATCGATATGGCGAAGCGGGGTCCTTCTTCAGTGCCTCACGGAAGAATTGCTCGGCGGAGGCTGGGTCTCCTTTCCAGAGGTGTTGATACGCGACTTCCGACAGTGACAAGGCAGTCTCTGGCCTGTGGAATCCTGGCTTCAGCATGATCAACGCTGGGAGTAGGACTAGTACTGAGGTTACGGAACCAATGATCCGTGCCTTCGTCAAAGGATGCCACTTCATGAGCTTAATACAAGGATTATCACACGAGATTTCGCTGTAAGAGAAAGAAAATAGCGCTACTTTCGAAAATGTATCTAAGGTACTAGAATTTTTTTATTGACACAGCAATACGTTTGTCACACACTATGATGGTACTAGACGTTCTATTACAGGTTTAGTACGGAAGGCATATGGGACTCCAATGGCGGTAGCTTACCCATCAGCAGAGAACAGCGTTGTCCCCCGGATGCACGCGGAAGGGCTAGCCTCCGTACTTCAAAATCAGTAAAGGTTAATTTTTTCCATGTTTTGGACTCATCCTTGGTACGCTCTGCGCGTCCAGTCGGGGCGTGAAAAATTCGTAGCGTCGTTTCTGCGCAGCAAAGGATACACGGAGTTTCTGCCTTTGTACCGGGCGAAATGCCGCTGGTCCGACAGACACAAAGAGGTTGAACGTGTGCTGTTTCCGGGCTACCTGTTCTGCCGGTTCGACCCACAGGACAGGCTTCCCATTATCACCACGCCGTATGTCATCTCGATCGTTGGAGCGGGCAAGACCCCAATCCCGATCGAAGAGGCAGAGGTGGAAGCGATCAGCGTCGTCGCCCTCTCCGGCCTGGAAACCGAGCCGTGGCCCTTCGTCGGGGCCGGTGACCGAGTCCTGTTGACTGACGGCCCGTTATCCGGTCTGGAGGGGATCCTGGTCGAGGTGAAGAAACGTTGCCGACTCGTAGTGTCTGTCACCCTCCTGCAGCGTTCCGTTGCAGTCGAGCTCGACGGCAACTGGATCGCGCCGATTCGCCCGCGCCGTGCCGAGCAGATGATGCGCCTGGCAGTTGTGGCCTAGCTCTAACGAACCGAAATTTAGGGGACATCAGAGATGTCGGGTAACGAAGTACCTGCTTTGATTCTGGAAGGCGGCCTCGGATCAGTCTTCGCCGTCCTTCTCGTGTATCTCATCAAGAAACTTGGAATCGTAGACGTGCTGCTTTGGGTTCTTGTCTGGTGCACGCGTCTGTTTGCGTCACTAAACGGATTGCGCCGGCTTCCGGAAGGGTCCGCCGATCTTTACACCTATCTCGGACTTCAGGCGTGCTCCGCAATCGCGCTGATCGTGGTTCTCCTCCGGTCCGAATTCCGAATCGTCCACGAGGCTATCGTCAGAGCATTCACAACCCAGCTTCTCTGGCGAGGAAAGTGATGTATGGGCACGCCCCGCAAGAGATTGGCAGAACCCGAACGCAGGACACGGATCGTCAGCTTCCGAGTTTCCGGCGATGAGTACACGAGACTCCAACAGATCTCGGAGAGCCATGGCTCACGAAGTATTTCCGAGTTTTTCCGCAGAGTCATTGAGAGCGGTGTGCCGGCAGACCCGCAGGCAACCTTTGACCGACGGCTGCGGGATTTCTGCGAGGAGCTGGACCGTCTCAATTCGGAAGTGCAGCGAATCGCAGACCTGGTCGAGCGAAGCTGAGGGCCGAGCGATGGCACTCGACAGGGCTCAATATTTCACAGTGTCACTCCTCCGGGCGGCGGTCGGCTGGCTCTTTGCGGACCAGCCGGCCGCCCCAACTTTGCGCAGCAGTGGGCTGCACTCCTCCTAACAAACGCCGTCAACCGTGGAGACAAGTTCATGACTGGAATTCGCCGCAACGCCGCCTGCATCGCTTTGATTCTTGCCGGCCCAATGTTGCTGCCGGCCCAGCAGCCGGATCACTCGCCGGCAGGGCAGAATCCGATTCACTCCTCGTACGTCCTGGGTCCGGATGACCAGCTTTCTATCCGGGCCCTCGACGCTCCAGAGATCGCCGACAAACCGCTGAGAATCAGCACTAGCGGCCAGATCAGCCTCCCGATGGTGGGCCGTTTGCGCGCCGCCGGACTGACGGTGGAAGAACTCGAGAAACAGTTGTCGGACCGGCTGCGGGTCTATGTTCGGGATCCTCAGGTCGCAATCTCGGTCATCGAGTTTCGCAGCCAGCCGGTCTCGGTGATCGGCGCCGTAAACCAGCCCGGCATCCACCAGCTTCAGGGAACAAAGAGACTCATCGAGGTCCTTTCGCTGGCGGGCGGTCTGCGGAACGACGCCGGAAACACGGTCACCATTACGCGGCGCAAGGAGTGGGGCGAGATACCACTGCCCAACGTCAAGCCGGATGCCAGCGGGGAGTTTACGATCGCCGACGTAAGCGTCAAGTCGATCATGGCGGCCGAGAATCCAAAGGCTAACATCAGCATCCTCCCCAATGACGTGATTACAGTACCGAAGGCCGATCTGGTCTACGTGATCGGATCGGTGCGCCGCTCCGGCGGCTTCGTGCTCGGTGAACGGGAGACGATCTCGGTGTTGCAGGCGCTGTCGCTCGCCGAGGGACTCGATCGCACGTCCGCTCCTCGAAACGCCAAGATTCTCCGGCTGTCCGGCAACGACAACAAGGATCGCTCCGAGATCGCCGTCGACGTCAAGAAGATCCTCGAGGGGAAGACCGGCGACGTCTGGATGCAGGCCAACGACGTGCTGTTCATCCCCGGAAGCGCGGCGAAATCGGCGACCTTGCGCGGCATTGAGGCCGCCATCCAGGTTGGGACCGGAGTCGCAATCTGGCGGCGATAAGGATCACGGCGCGTCTCAACTCCAACCGACAAACGAGAGCGAGCAAAGATGAAACAAATCCCTTCGCTACCCCCCGGCCGTGAGCCCGTCGAAATCG
>JAEHDI010000431.1 GCA_016880505.1 Bryobacterales bacterium
CGAGCCGCGTCAGAGCCTGCTCGAATGCCTGCGGGACATCGTCGGCCTCACCGGCACGAAGGAGGGCTGCAACGACGGTAATTGCGGCGCCTGCACTGTGATTCTCGATGGCGACATCGTTAACTCCTGCCTCATGCTCGGCGTTGAGGCGGAAGGCAGAAGCATTACCACGATCGAGGGAATCGCCCGGAGCGGCGAACTGCATCCGGTGCAGAAGGCGTTTCTCGAGAGCGCGGCCCTCCAGTGCGGCTTCTGCACGCCGGGCCTGATCGTCGCCGCCAAGGCGCTGCTGGACCGCAACCCTGAGCCGGAGGAAGAGTCTATCCGGCAATGGCTTGCCAACAACCTTTGCCGGTGCACGGGCTATGACAAGGTGGTGCGCGCCGTCGAACAAGCGGCCGCCGAACTGCGGGAGGTGAAGGGATGAAACCGCCCGAATACACCGTGGTGGGAACACGGCCGGTCCGGCATGACGGCTACGATAAGGTCACCGGGCGCGCTCTCTACGGCGCGGACTTCCAGGCCGCGGGCATGCTGCACGGATTCGTAGTGCGAAGTCCCCACGCCCACGCCCGCATCCGGCGTATCGACACCAGCAAGGCAGAATCATTCCCAGGTGTCCGGGCGGTGGTCACCGCCGCCGATTTTCCCCAAGGTCCGGATCGGATGGTGGATCTGGGTGACGGGCCTGTACCCCTCAGCTACGTTCGCGGCAACCTTCTCGCGACCAGCAAGGTTCTCTATAAGGGACACGCGATCGCCGCGGTCGCGGCGGCCACTCCGCACACCGCCGAAGAAGCGGCCGACCTCATCGAGATCGACTACGACCCGTTACCGTGCGTGCTAACGGCGCCGGAGGCGATGCGGGAAGGCGCGCCAGTCCTGCTCGAGGACCTCAGAACGAAGGAGTTCGGCGAGGACACCGGCAAGGGGAGCAACGTCGCCGAGCATTTCCGGTGGACCCTTGGCGACGGTGAGCAGGGATTCGCTGCCGCCGATGTCGTCGTCGAGCGGGGGTTCCACACTTCCACCTTCCACCAGGGCTACATCGAACCTCACAATGCCGCGGCCCTGTGGAACAACGACGGGCGCGTCAGCGTCTGGTGCAGCACGCAGGGCGCCTTCAATGTGCGCGACGTGCTTTCGCACGTGCTGGATCTGCCGGTCTCACGAATTAAAGTCACGCCACTGGAGATCGGAGGCGGCTTCGGTGGCAAGATTAACGTCTACCTGGAGCCGGTAGCGGCGCTGCTTTCGAAAAAGGCCGGGCGTCCGGTCAAGATTGTCATGTCGCGCAGAGACGTTTTCGAGGGCAGCGGTCCCACGCCGGGCTCGTATGTCCGCGTAAAGATCGGCGCACGAAAGGATGGACGGATCATCGCTGCGCAAGCGTACATGGCGTACGAGGCAGGCGCGTATCCCGGCTCGATGGTTCTGCCCGGGGCGATGTGCATCTTCGCCGCATACGACATCCCGAACGTGGTGATCGACGGCTTCGACGTGGTGGTGAACAAGCCAAGCACG
>JAEHDI010000432.1 GCA_016880505.1 Bryobacterales bacterium
CTCGCGGTGGAGGAAAGATTCGGTATTATCAAACTTACCCCGAAGAACGGGGCGCGACTTGTCGAGAAGTGGTCGGTGGCTCCGGTCACGAATGATATCTTCGCGGAGCAGCAGCACGTCGACATCCTTCGCCAGCAAGTTGACGACGGGGTTTACAAGATCTGGCCAAAGCAGCCGCTGGAACCCGGGGAGTACGGAGTGGTGGAGTACACGGAAGGCAAAGGAAACACACAAATTTGGGATTTTAGCTGCCGCCCGGCCGTAAATCCATAAAATTGATCAAAAAAGGCCTTCTCAATTCGGGGTTTTCGCATAACATAGTAAGAAAGTGGGTGGGGGAGAGAAAAGGATAAGTGCGTGTACTCTCTCAAGACCCTGTCGTATCGCCTCGCTGTCTTTATCACGTTCACCACGGGTCTCTGCTTCCCACAAAGCGACACCGGGACGATCGTAGGCATCGTCCGGGATGCCAGCGGGGGTGTCGTCCCCCAGGCCGCGGCCGCGGCGACAAACGTTTCGACCGGCGCCGTCTGGCGAGGATTCACGAACGACGAAGGCTTTTATCGGATCGCGAACCTTCCGCCGTCCACGTACATAGTTGAGGTCGAAGCCAAAGGCTTCCGGAGGTCGATCGGCCCGCCTGCGCGCGTGAGCGCGGGCGAGGTGCTGAGGGTCGACGTCGCGGTGGAGGTCGGCCCCATTACGGAGGTAGTCAACGTCGACGCGCCGGCCATTGCGGTGAACACGGAAGACCCGCAGCTTGGCAAGGTGGTTCGCGATCCCGCCGGCTTACCGGTGCTTTCGGGTGCGAACGGACGGAATGCGCTGTGGCTGGCGGCGACGCAACCCGGCGTTGTGTTCGCCGGACAACTCGCATCTCAGGACGGAGGGCGGTTCTCGGCCAACGGCCAGCGGCCGCAGTCCAACAACTACATGCTCGATGGCGCCGACGCCAACGATCTCGCGGCGAACACGCCCGATTCCGTGCAATCGATCTCTCCGAACGCGCTGGAGGAATTCCGGATCATCACCGGCGCGATGAAGGCCGAGTATGGCCGCAACACGGGTGCGGTGGTGCAGGTGGTGACCCGGTCGGGGGCAAACACGTTTCACGGAGGCGCCTCGGAGTACTTTCGGAACACGAAACTAAACGCGGCGCCGTTCTTCCAAAAAGCGGCGCCGGGAGGGACGAAAGACCGGTTCGCGAACGGATTTCCTCGGAAGCCGCAGTGGAACAGCAACGATTTCGACGCCAATCTGGGCGGTCCGGTGATTCGCGAGAAGACCTTCTTCTTCGCGTCGTATCTCGGTTTCCGACGACGCCAGGGGGTCTCGAGATCGGCGACGGTGCCGAACGACGAACAGCGGGCGTTGATCGAATCTCAGGGCACAGCCGAGGCGAAAGCGCTCCTGGCGCTGGTTCCGCGGGCCTCCACGGGAAATACGCTGTTCAGTTCTCCCTCGAACGCGCGCACGCGAGACCAGGGCATGGCGAAACTCGATCACTACTTTTCGCCCGCCAACCGGCTGGCGGTGACGTACTTTATCGATTCGATGTCGCTCGACAGTGCGCCGTTCGCAGGCGCAGGGAGC
>JAEHDI010000433.1 GCA_016880505.1 Bryobacterales bacterium
CCACGTTGCCATTCCACTACGCCGCCGTCGTGGCGGTCCTGCTGCTCGCCTTCGGTGCGCTCGCCTTCGGTATCTTTGTGGTGATCGCCAACTGGTCCGACTACAAAGAGATCTTCATGTTCCGGCGCGCCAGCGCTCGGATTCCAGGTGACGTCGGCAGCCTCCGCCGCCGCCCTCCCCCAGTCAACCGCCCGCAGAGCTGACGTCCTTTCGGTGCAGAGGCCTCCAGCCTGTGACGCCTACGAGCGCATGTTGAGCCTCCAGGCGCGCTTTCGCGTCGTCCTCACGATGAGCAGCTAGAACAGGGAAGCCGATGAGGCCCAAGGCAAGCCGCGGGCCAACATGTATACTGGTCCCAAGCTAAGGCCCCAAGATCGAATTCTGGGCTGGATCTTTGCTCTCGGCCTGGAGGCATCGAGATGGAAAACCTGTTGCGTGACGCCCGGTTCAGCGCCCTGATGTTGCTTCAGAACCCGGGCTTCACCGCCGTGGCGGTGCTCTCGCTGGCGCTGGGGATTGGCGCGAATACAACGATCTTCAGCGTTGTCAACGCAATTCTTCTCCGCCCGCTTCCCTTCGAGCGACCCGGCGGGCTGGTGATGATCTCCGAGAGAAACCGGGAGAAAAATCAAGGGTCGCGCAATCCTCGGCTCTCGACGGCCATCGAGTGGAGGGAACAGACCCGGTCCTTCGCGCAAGTGGAACTCGCCGTCCCGTACACCGAGTCGACTACGCTCTCCGGGCAAGCCTGGGCCGAGCGAGTCTCCGTTCAATTCCTCGGCCGGGACTGTTTTTCGCTGCTCGGCAGCAAACCGATCCTCGGCCAGACCTTCCCCGCCGGCGAGGTCATCGACAACGCGAGCCGAAATATTCTGATCAGCCATGGTTTCTGGCAGCGGCGCTTCGGTGGAGACCCGAAAGTGATCGGTCAGACGCTGATCGGCGGGGATGGTCCGTGGACCATCGTCGGCATCATGCCTCCTGGCTACTGGATATTTCCTTGGGCGAAGGACGCGGACGTCTTCTCGGCAGTGAGTCTGACAAAAAACAAGCTGACGCCCGAGACGCGATGGTTCAGTGTTCTGGCCCGGCTCAAGCCGGACACCACACTGGTCCAGGCGCAAGCCGAGATGGACGTGTTCGCCCGCCGGCTCGAGCAGCAATATCCCCAGACCAACAAAGGCTGGGATGTGAAGGTCGAACCCCTTCAGCAGTATTTCTTCAGCGGATGGGGAGACGCACTGTACCTGCTGCTCGGAACGGTCGGGTTCGTGCTGCTCATCGCGTGCGCGAACGTCGCCAACCTGCAGCTGTCTCGCGCCGCAATGCGGCAAAAGGAAATTGCCATCCGCGCCTCGCTTGGCGCCGGACGGTGGCGCCTGATCCGGCAACTGCTCACCGAGAGCGTCGTTCTCGCGGTGGTGAGCGGTCTTCTGGGGATTCTGGTAAGTCTGGCCGGCATCCGGATTTTTGTCGGCTTGGCGCCGGAATGGTTCCCGCGCGCCGAGGAGATCGGAATCGATTTCCGGGTGCTGGGCTTCACGCTCGGCGTCTCCCTGCTGACCGGAATCCTGTTCGGAATGGCTCCGGCGTGGAAGGCCTCCCGGCCCGACCTGACCGAATCCCTGAAGGAAGGTGGGAGGAGTTCGGGGGGAGAGTTGCGTCAATATGGCCGCAGCCTGCTGGTGGTGTCCGAGGTCGCGCTGGCCATGGTGCTGCTGATCGGCGCCGGGCTATTGATCAACAGTTTCCTTCGCCTGCGATTCGCCGAGCCTGGCTACAATCCCAGGAATCTGCTGACGGCGCAAATCCAGTTGGATGGCCCCAGGTACAGGGAACTCCTCGAGGGTGACATGAAGCGCGTAACGCCCCGGGTGGATATTTTCTTTGAGCAGGTGCTGGAGCGGCTTCAAGGTCAGCCCGGGGTCGAGGCGGCGGCCGTGGCCAGTCGCTTCCCAATGCAGCGGGCGTTCCGGATCATTGGGCGTCCCGAACCTCCGCCGAACCAGCAGCCGGTCGGCGCCATGCTCGAGGTCACTGCCGGCTACTTCTCCACGATGCAAGTCCCGCTGAGAAGAGGCCGGACTTTGACTGAGGGGGACAACCAGAGCGCATCCTGGGTGGTTGTGATCAACGACACTCTGGCAAAGCGTTACTTTCCGGACGAGGATCCGATCGGGAAAACGATCCAGTTGAAATTTGGTGACACTTCGGGGGTCAATCTTGATGAGAATAAGCCGCGGGAGATCATAGGTGTGGTGGGAAGCGTCAAGCATTGGGGTTTGAGCAACGATCCGCCGCCCGCGCTGTACGTGCCGCACCGCCAACACATGTCGGACTATCCCGGCGGCACGTCGCAGACGCGTCTCGTAAAGACGCTGCTGCTCCGCACGAAATCCGACCCGATGCACCTTGCGGGAACCGTGCGGCGCGTGGTGGCCGAAGCCGACAAAGACCAGCCGGTCTCCGAGATGACGAGCATGGAGCAGACCCTCTCGGAGTGGCTGGCTCCGCAGCGCTTTGCAATGCAACTGTTTGGGATTTTTGCCGCCCTGGCGGTGATTCTGGCTGTGGTGGGCATCTATGGCGTCATGTCGTACTCCGTAAGCCGCCGGACGCATGAGTTCGGTCTACGGCTGGCGTTGGGTGCGGAACGGGGCGACGTGCTGAAGCTGGTCCTCCGGCAGGGGCTGAAGCTCTCGCTGATCGGCGTAGCGATCGGGATCGCCGGGGCGCTGGCGATGACTCGCCTGGTCTCGGGATTCCTGTACGGCGTGAAGGCGAGCGATCCGTTGACGTTCGTGGCTGTTTCTCTACTCTTGATCCTGGTGGCGCTGGCGGCGAGTTACATACCCGCCCGCAGAGCAACGACCGTGGACCCGATGGCCGCCCTGCGCTACGAATAAAGGGAATCGCCGCGTCCAGGCCTTCAGCCTGTGCCAGGAGTTCCTCAACCATGCCAACATGGTGATGGGAGGCGTCATGGCCAAGATGCGCGCCGTTCAGGTTTCCCAACCGAAGGCGCCCTTCGAGATCGTGGAACGCGAAATTCCCGAGCCCGGCCCCGGATCTGTGCGGATCAAAGTCCAGGCCTGCGGCATCTGCCATAGCGATACCCTCACCAGGGAGGGAACCTTTCCGCTGGTGACGTACCCGCGCGTCCCTGGACACGAGGTCGTCGGCGTTGTGGATGCTGTAGCTTCTGGCGTCGCCCGGTGGACTCCCGGACAACGCGTCGGAGTCGGCTGGCACGGCGGAAACTGCGGCTACTGCGATTCCTGCCGCCGCGGCGACTTCTTCGCCTGCCGGACTTTCACTGCGATCACAGGCATAACCTATGACGGCGGTTACGCCGAGTACATGGTCGCGCGCGCCGACGCACTGGCCGCGGTCCCCAGCGAGTTGTCGCCGGTCGAGGCGGCGCCGCTCATGTGCGCTGGTGTTACGACGTTTAACTGCCTCCGCAACAGCGGCGCGCGCCCGGGCGAACTCGTCGCCGTACTCGGCCTTGGTGGCCTGGGTCATCTCGGCGTTCAGTTCGCTGCCAGAGCGGGGTTCCGGGCGGTTGCGATCGCGCGCGGCAAAGACAAGGAGTCCCTGGCTCGCGAACTCGGCGCCCGGCATTACATCGACAGCCAGGCGCAGGATCCCGCCGCGGAACTGCGCAATTTGGGTGGTGCCAAAGTGGTCCTGGCAACCGTGACCAATGGCGACGCGATGGCGGCCGTCGTGGGCGGTCTCGGCGCCAACGGAACGCTCATGGTCATTGGCGCTGCGCCGTCCCTCACGGTTTCTCCCGGTCATCTCATCGGAGGATGTCTGTCGGTGAAGGGCTGGTATTCGGGCACCTCCATCGATTCGCAGGACACGCTCGCCTTCAGTGTGCTTGCCGGGGTGCGTTCGATGAATGAGACTTTCCCGCTGGAGCGCGTCGCCGACGCCTACGAGCGCATGTTGAGCGGCCGCGCACGGTTCCGCGTCGTCCTCACGATCAGCAGCTAGTCGGCTCTTTCGTTGGCACAGGCCTTCGACCTGTGCCTGGAGACTCCGGTGGGGCGGCTCCCCAGAGCCGCGTCGGGTCCCCAGGCCCGGCTCCTAATCCAGGCTTACCTCTTCGTCAAATCCCGGATGTAGATATCCTTGAACCGCATGTCGCCCTCGCCGCCCGAATGGAGTTGCAGGGCAATGTACCCGTCGAACGACTTCGGCGTCGGATCGGTGAAGTCGATCATCTGCACGCCGTTCAAGTAGGAAACATAGCGGTTTCCCTCCACCTTCATCAGCATCTCGTTCCAGTCGTCGGGCCGGATTAGCGGCTCCAGTTCCGGCGCCGGCCAGACGATCCACGCCCGATCGTCGCCGTAGACCCCGCCGCTGTGATGTCCCACCGTTTTGTCGATCTCGAACTGAAGCCCTTGCGAAACGTCTGCAGTGCCGGGCACGAAATCCGTGTGGAAGAAGACGCCGCTGTTGCCTTTCGCTTCGCACTTGAAGCGGACGAACAGGTGGAAGTCTTTGTACTTCTTTTCCGTCCGCAGATACCCGTAGTCCTTGGTGACGCCTTGCCCGTGGACGGTTCCGGCTTCAACCACCCACTTCTCGTTGCCCACCTTGACCCAGCCCGTCAGGTCTTTCCCGTTGAACAGCGA
>JAEHDI010000434.1 GCA_016880505.1 Bryobacterales bacterium
CGACTCCGGAGCGCGTTGGTCGCGATCAGGGTCAGGAGCATGCCAACGCCATGGATCGCAATCGTGAGGGCCAACAGCGCGCCGCCCCAAAGGATCTCGCCCAGACGGATGACGTAGGCTACATCGCGCGGTGGAAAATCGTCCATGAGCCGGTCTCCAAAAGGGATCACTCATGCGCCTGCGGCGGATTGCCTTTCAGCCGGTAGACCAGACCGGTCTTGGTCGTTCCGAGCGAGAGCCAGTCGTGCCCAGCCTGCTGCAGCGTGATGAAGAACTGCTTTACCCGCTCGATCGCCTTGTCATGCAGGTCGTCCCTGCGCTTGAACTTACACTGGAACGCGAACTCGCCGCATAGCGGCCTCTGCATGCCCCGTTCACGCCACAATGCGAGGTTGCAATCCGCCGTGACCTCTTTCCCGAAATCCAGCACGCCGAGGTCCTGAAGCACCTCCTCGACGATGGTGTGATTCACATACTCGACTTTCTCGGCCTTGGACTTCTTCAGGCCCGACAGGCATGGGAAGACCTCCCCGAGCTTCGGCAGAGATGTGTGATCCAGCTCGGGCATCTGGCTCAGGTTGAGCTCGACGTTGTGGGAGAACAGCAATCGGTATCCTCCGAGCTGGTCCTTCAGCGGCAGGGCTTCGGCTTTGAACTTAATCCGGTAGTTCCCCGCGATGTTCGGCCGCACGTCGAGCTCTGCAGTCTTCTGCATGTCCGGGTGGCGGAACTTGAAGACCATCTCCGGGTCGCTCACGGGAAAGCCGTTTTCGTACGCGATGCGCCGCCGCAGGATGAACGCGCTGTTGTAGAGGCGGAAGTCCGCGGTGTCCAGGAACAGCACCTCTCTGATCTCGGGCTTGAGAACCACTCCTTTGGTGGAGAAGCCGATATCGAACTGCTTGGCGGCCCGGCCCACGAGCTCGCCATACTCGTGGAACACCTTGGCGGAAGTGAAGCGGTCGGGTTTGAGAATGAGCTTGCACTCGAGGTACTGCACCTCATCGAGCGGATGCCCGTCGCTGTATTTCCCTGGCTTGAGGTCAAGCACCCGGCCGGGCTGCAACGGGGTCTTCGATGTTTCCTGCTTCGGCATGGTCGTTCCTCCCATATCCGGTCCGGGCTCTAAGGCCCCTTCATCCTCCACGCGACATACTAGAGACGGTGTCTTTCTCTGTCTATATTCCTCCCGAGCACTCGCTCGGACTAGGCCGCGACCGTCGGGTTATGCCAGCCGCCCGCCGGTGCAACCTTCTGGTCGGCTTCGCTCGGCCCCCAGGTTCCTGGCTCGTACTCGTACACCGGAGTGTTCGCCTTCAGCACAGGGTCGACGATGCGCCACGCCTCCTCGACGTAATCCTCGCGGGCAAAGAGGGTTGCATCCCCTTGCATGGCATCACCCAGCACCCGCTCATATGCATCCACCTCGTTCGCCCCTGGGTGGCGGCTCGCCAGCAATTCCACCTGCTGGCCGATCATCTGATCGTCGGGATCCATCACCGTCACGCCGAAGGCGCCCGTGACATCGGGGTTCACGCGGAACCGGAAGTAGTTGGGCGCGGGACTACACGTCGGGAAGAGCTTCGGCGGCCGTCGCAAGCGAAGGACCACCTCCGTGCAGGTCACAGGCAGTGATTTCCCGGCCCGGATGTAGAACGGGACCCCTTGCCAGCGCCACGAGCCGACTTCCAGCCGGACGGCCGCAAAAGTTTCCACCTTCGAGTCGGGCGCCACGCCCGGCTCCTTGCGGTAGCCGCGGAACTGGCCGCGGACCATGTTGGCCTCGTCCAGCGTCCGGATTGCCTTCAGCACCTTGACCTTCTCGTCGCGGATGGACTCGCTGTCGGTTCGCGCCGGCGGCTCCATGGCCAGGTTCGCGAGCACTTGGAACAGATGATTCTGCACCACATCGCGGATCGTCCCTATCTGATCGTAGAATGCGCCGCGCCCCTGGATTCCGAAATTCTCCGCCATCGTGATCTGCACACTCTCAACGTGCTTTCTGTCCCAGAACGTCTCCAGGAAGGCATTCGCGAAGCGAAAGAAGATCATGTTGTGCACCGGCCGCTTTCCGAGATAGTGATCGATGCGAAAGACATGCGCTTCGTCGAAGGTGCCATGCAGGATACGGTTGAGCTCGCGCGCCGAGGCGAGGTCCCGGCCGAAGGGTTTCTCGACAATCACTCTGGCACCAGCGGTGCAGTTCGCCTTGGCCAACTGCTCCACCACCACAGCGAACATCACGGGCGGAATGGCGAGGTAGTGGGCCGGACGCTGCGCCGAGCCGAGCTCCTTGCGGATGGCCTGAAACGTGGCTGGATCGTTGTAGTCTCCGTCCACGTAGCGCAGCAGCATGGACAACTTCTCGAACGCTGGCGCATCGACTCCACCGCCATGCTTTTCGAGGCTGTCGCGGGCACGCGCTCTGAGCTGGTCGAGGTTCCAGCCGGCCTTGGCCACGCCGATGACGGGCACAGTCAAATGACCGCGCTTCAACATCGCCTGCAGCGCCGGAAAGATCTTCTTGTAGGCGAGATCGCCGGTCGCTCCGAAGAACACCAGCGCGTCGGAATGGGGCTCGCTCATCTTGATCGCTACGATCCGCTTAGTTGCCGCCGGATTTCTCCACGTGCCCGCCGAACTCGTACCGCATCGCCGACAGCAGCTTGTTCTGGAAATCCGCTTCGCCGCGCGAGCTGAATCTCTCGTACAGCGCTGTCGTCAGGACCGGCGCGGGCTGAGCCTCGTCGATCGCGGCCTTGATCGTCCAGCGCCCCTCGCCCGAGTCGGAGACCCGGCCCGCGAATCCCGAGAGATCGGGATCCTTAATCAAGGCGGCCGCCGTGAGGTCGAGGAGCCACGAAGCGACGACGCTGCCCCGTCGCCACAGCTCC
>JAEHDI010000435.1 GCA_016880505.1 Bryobacterales bacterium
CCTGGCCAGGCGCAACGGCAGTTGGCCATAGTGTTAAGTAACTTGGCTGCCGCCTGCTATCACCTGGGCAACCACGCTGAAGCCGAGTCGCTCGCCCAGAGGTCTCTCGCCATCCAGGAGAAGGCTCTTGGCCCGCGGCATCCCGACTATGCAGCGAACCTGCAAGCGTACGTGTCCGTGCTACGCAAGTTGAACCGAAAGAGCTACGCCGAACAAGTGAGCGCGAGTGCCCGCGCTATTCTGGCGCCGCACGACGCCCGGGGGGCCACCCGCGTGGCTCTTCGTACGATCTCGGACGATCGGAGGTAAGTGACATGCACGCTTTAATACTCGAGACCGAAGACTTCTTGAGTTGTCCTCTTAAGCCCCGCAGGATAGCGGCCGGTGTTGGCAAGCCCGGCGACACGGCACTCGTGCGACACATCCGGGCCGGCGACCAGACGGCCTTTCGCGAACTTGTCGAGCAGTGCCAATCTAAGGTCTTTCGGGTGATCTACGGAATCCTGCACAACCGGGACGATGCGGAGGACATCGCCCAGGAGGTCTTCACGAAAGTGTATTTTTTCATCGGAACCTTCGATGGCCGCAGCTCGGTGCTGACCTGGATCTGTCGAATCGCGGTTAACGAGTGTTACTCGTGGTTGCGAAAAAGGGGGGCCGAGTTCGTTTGCGATGAGGACTCCACAAGCGGCTCCATCAGCCTGCAAGCGGCGGACGTGCGCACGGCGGCCGAGCGCGCTCTCATCCAGAGGGACCTGGTAAACAAGGCGCTGGCGCGGATCCCTGAAGACGACCGGTTTCTGCTCCTATGGAGGGAAGTCGAAGGATTATCGGTGACGCAATTGACTGAGATGATCGGTTCGAACGAGAACACCGTCAAAGTGAAGCTCTTCCGAGCCCGCCGGAGGCTCGCCAGAGCTGTAACTCGTTTGTCGGCTTCCAGGTGCACACATCAATTTCAGGAGCCCGTCGGCGGAAAAGCTCGATCAGAGGAGGTGGAGAGATGAGACTTCCGGCTGTGCTGCTGCCCCCGATCGTTCTGCTGTTCCTCGCGGCCGCCCTCTCGATGGCGACGACTCCTGCCCGTCACGTGGTGCATGAGCGAGCCCAGCAGACCACCGAGCTCGCCCGGGAACTGGTGCTCGAAAGGATCGACGCGATAGAGAGGAACGGGCGGTGCAGGCAGGAGTTCGGAAAGGAAATGATAGACCTCGATCACGTCCGGATGATAGTCCGCCGCATTCGCTTCTACAACGCCGAAGGCCCTGAGGGTGACTTGCGTTTCAGCGAGGTGGTGGGCAGGCCCGCTTCGCCGGACAGCCGGCTCCGGGACCTCTCGCGCGGCTTGTCCGCGGACGCGTTCGTCCTCGGCTATCCGGACAACCGGGGGTATATTCGCACGCGGAACGTGGTCCTGAGCCGCGGGTACTTCGAGCAAGGCGATCCGAGCGAAGGAACTTGGCGTCTCAGGAGTCGGGAAGAGAAGCAAGCGCTGTTGCTCCACGAGGCGCTCCACATCGCCCTCGATAAAGACGACGATGACCTCTCGCAACGCGAACTCTGCCCGTTGCGCCTGCTGGCGTTCTGTCCCCGTACGCCGGCAATCGTCGTCGCCGGCTCGGAGTAGATGCTGCGGAAACCGAACAACGCGATCGAACTCTTCTCTGCGATCGTGGGATTGTGAGCCTAGAATGATCCATTTTGGTGAGGAGACCTGCCGCGACCTGGACGCGGCGCTGAAGCGCGAGTGGCTGGAGACCAATGGTCTGGGCGGCTTCGCATCCTCCACAATTGCCGGCCTCAACACCCGGCGCTATCACGGACTCCTGGTAGCCGCCACCAAGCCGCCCGTGGGCCGCCTGGTCCTGCTATCCAAGCTGGAAGAGACCCTGCTCGTGGACGGCCAACGCATCGACCTTTCGTCTAACCGGTACCCGGGCGCCATCCACCCGCAGGGCTACCGGCTTCTGAAGGAATTCCGTCTTGCTCCGTTCCCCGTGTTCATCTACGAGGTCGACGGCGTGACCATAGAGAAGTCAGTATTCATGGTGCACGGAGAAAACAGTACCGTTGTTGAATACCGCCTGAGTGGAAAACCAGCGTGCCTCGAAGTGCGTCCCTTGATTGCTTTCCGGGACTATCACAGTCTGACGCGTCAAAACGGCGCTTTGAACCCTCACGTTCAAAGAGAGCCGGAGTTGGCGACGGTGAAGCCGTATGAAGGATTGCCTTCATTGCACGTTGCTCACGATGCCGGCGATGTTCAGGAGGGCGGCCATTGGTACTACAACCTGGAGTATGACTGGGAACGGGAGCGTGGCCTGGATTTCCAGGAGGATCTTTTCAACCCCTTTGTCCTGACATTTTCCGGCAGCGGCTGTCTCATTGCCTCCACGGAGCCTCGCGACGTACGAACAGTGGGGGATCTCCGCCAAGCGGAGATCGGACGGCGCCGCCAGGTGGTGTCGGCATCTCCTGCGGCCGATGAGTTCGTGGAGGCGCTGGTCACAGCCGCAGATCAGTTCGTCGTCGCACGCGGCCAGGAGAAGACGGTCATTGCCGGCTATCACTGGTTCAGCGATTGGGGACGAGACACGATGATCGCGCTGCCGGGACTCACATTGGTCACGGGCCGCGCCGATGTCGCCAAGAGCATTCTGCTGGCATTCGCGCGCCACGTCGATCGCGGCATGCTTCCCAATCGGTTTCCGGATGCCGGTGAGGCTCCCGAATACAACACCGTGGACGCGACCCTTTGGTTCTTCGAGGCGGTTCGGGCGCTCCTGGAATGCAAGGAAGATTACGAGTTCGTTTCGGAGCATCTCTACGAGGTATTAGCCGACATAATTGCCTGGCACGAAAAAGGTACACGCTACGGGATACGCCTGGACAGCGACGGACTCCTCCTGGCCGGAGAACCGGGCGCTCAGTTGACGTGGATGGACGCCAAAATTGGTGACTGGGTCGTGACGCCGCGGCACGGCAAGGCCGTTGAGATCCAAGCCCTCTGGTACAACGCCCTTCGCATCATGGAGCATTTTGCGCGCGAGTTCGGCGATGATACGAGACGAAAACGGTACGGAGACATCGCCACGGCGGCCCACCGTAGTTTCGAGCCGACGTTCTGGAACGAAGGGGCCGGCTGCCTTTACGACGTCGTCGATGGCGACAAGCGAGACGGCTCGATCCGGCCGAATCAGGTTTTCGCCGTCAGCCTGCCGCACTCGATGGTGTCTCCCGCAAACGCCAGGCGGCTGATGGATACGGTTGAGCGCCACCTTCTCACCCCGTTCGGTCTGCGAAGCCTCGCCCCGGGTGATGCGCAGTGCCGCGGCCGCTACGAAGGCGGTCCAACCAGCCGCGACAGCGCTTACCATCAGGGCACCGTGTGGCCCTGGCTGATGGGGCCGTTCCTCACGGCCTACGTCAAAACTCACGGCGGAACCAGTGAAGCGCGCGAACGGGCGGGTCGCTGGCTCGGCGCATTGCGAGAATACTTGCGCGAGCAAGGTTTGGGACAACTCCCCGAGGTTTTCGATGGCGAGGCGCCGCAGCGCGCTGGCGGCTGTATCGCGCAAGCCTGGAGCGTGGCCGAGCTGCTGCGCGCGACCGTCGAGGACGTCTACGATCTGCAGCCTGCGGCCCGCGGACGCCTTCGTGCGGCGGCGCTGGTCGCCGGTGCAGCCATTCGAGTCAGAACCTGATTGCGCCAATCGCATTATTCTAGAGAACGTGATCTTTGCGGATGTCGTAAAATTCCGGTGCGGTGTCGCGCACCTTGTATTTGTCCTGACCCTCTGCACAGCGGCGCAGGCCCAGTCGAAGAAGACCTACGTCGTCGTCAAACCCGGGACTCACCCTGGCATTACTTTCAGCGAAGAGGAGCTGCCGGCGCTCCGAAAGCGGGTGGAGGGAACCGGGCTGGCGGCTCGAGCGTACCAGCGCGTGAAGCAAAACGCGAGCGGCGATGTAGCATCGGTGCTGAGCGTGAAACAGGCGGTGGGCCGCGAGGGGGGCCGACTTGCACGCCAACTGGAGTCCATGGCGCTGGTCTATCAGATCGAGCGGGACGAGCGGTTGGGCCGGCAAGCGGTCGAACTGCTCAAGTCCGTCGCGACGGGGATCGATCCACGGGAGTTCCACAAGGTTGTCGACAGCGACTTCTTCGCCACCGAACACTGGCCCAATGCGTTCGCGGTGGCGTGGGACTGGCTTTACCCGATCATGACCACTAAAGAGCGGGATGTCATTCTGAAAAGCCTCGAGGAATGGAACGCGGCCCTTTACAACCATACCGAGAGCTGGTGGTGGCGCGACGCAGGTTACAACTGCGGAGCGATTCCCGTCGGGGCCCAGGGGACGCTGCTGACCGCCATTCAGGCCGAGAGCCGCCATCCGGAATTCCAGAAATGGTTTTCAAGCTGCTTCCGCAAGGTCCGGCAGAACTACTTCCCGGAGACGTGGCGGGCGAGCGGAGTGTGCAACGAAGGCCCAGGTTACGCTCACTACCACAAGAATCCGACGCAGTTCGCTGATGCGGTCCGCCGGACGGGAGGTGTAGACATCATCGGAGACAGCGGCGCTGTGAATGCGATGCACTATCTGCGGCACCAGTGGATGCCGAGAGGCGGCTGCGGTCCGGTGGGGGACAACACGGAGTACGGCCGCCGCGTGTTCCAATCGATCTATCTCCACGGGATCCGCGAGCTGGGAGACCGGGCGGGCCTCTGGACGTTCGAGAATTTCACCGATTTCGACCGGATCAACCCGCTTCACATCGTTCTCTACTATCCCGACGGGCTCGAAGCCGTGTCGCCTGGCAAACTCGATCTCGAGACCTCCTACTATTTTGAGATTGACCCCAACCGCGCCGGCAACGTTTTCTCACGCAGTGAGTGGGACAGCGAACAGGCGTCATGGTTCTCCTTCGTCACGCGTTACGCGAGCGCCAACCACACGCATTACGACATGAACTCGTTCCTGTTCACGGCCTTCGGAGAGGCTTTCGCGACGCACGCCAACATCTTTCCGTACAGCCACAAGCACCACGGCGTGGATTTCGAGCACAACATTGTCGTCGTGGACGAGGGTGGCATGCCGGCCAATGACCGGCAATCGGCCGGTGACGACGGGTCGGTGGAAGGTTTCATGACCGGCGTGGGCCTGGGCCATTTCGCCGATTATGTGCGTGGCGACGCCCGGCTCTCGTACGCCGACCGTTCGATCCGCACATCGACTCCGGCTCTGCACGCCAATCGGAGCATCCTGTTCGCCAAGCAGGGACCAAACCCGTACGTCGTGATAACCGATGAAATTCAAAAGGACACCGGCGAACACGATTACCACTGGCAGTGGTACACGGAGGCGAAGGCGATCGCAGGCCAGGGAACCTTCGACGAGCCGTTCGTCATTGAGGGCGAAAACGCTCGGTGCCGCATCGCGTTTCTAGATCCGGCGGCGCCCTCGCATGACTTTCGCATCGCAAAGGGCGGGAGTGAACGGCGGCCCCTCGAACTGGGATTGCTACGGGTCAATCTCCGGGTTGTTCAGGCACGCTATGTGGCGATCGCGGCCGCGCATCGGAAGGATGCCCCGGTTCCGAGAATGTCCCGCGGACCGGCGGTCGAGGGCAATCCGGCTGCCGCGAGCCTGATCGTGGAGGGGGAGACCTTTCGCGACGTGATTGTCTGGCAACCCGAGGAAGCCGACGGCAGCCGCGGGCGGCCGATCTCGGCCGGTAAGTTCAAAACCGATGCGGTGCTCGCGATGGTGCGAACCGACCAGAAAGGGAAGGTGATCGGTTATCTGATGGGAGACGGCGCGTCGCTCGTATTCTCCGGTAAGACTCTGGCGCGCGCGGATGCTCCCTTCAGTGTCAGCGCCGACGCCAAGCAGACCGTAACTTCGGGCGCCCGCCGCGCGCGTGAGGGACTGCCGCCCCTTCCCGTGCCGAAGGCCATCCTCGTGA
>JAEHDI010000047.1 GCA_016880505.1 Bryobacterales bacterium
ACATCGGCCAGCCCTCGGCACAGAAAAACGACGACTCCCCGAAGAAAGCCTAAGGCGCGCCTGGTGAGTCAGCCGAGGCCCGGCAGCAGATGTACGACGAGTGGAAGAAGAAGATCGCCGGCCAGAAAGGCCAGGTCGACATGCTCACGCGTGAGTTGGATGTAACCCAGCGCGAGTACCGCCTGCGTTCCGCCGCATTCTACGCCGACGCCGGCAACCGCCTGCGCAACTCCGGCTCCTGGGATAAGGAAGACGCTCAGTACAAACAGCAAATTGACCAGAAGCAGAAAGCTCTCGACTCAGCTAAGAAACAACTCGAGGATATGCAGGATCAGGCCCGCAAAGCCGGCGTTCCCTCCGGCATGCGGGAGTAAGACTACGCGACTTTACGCCACACCAGCCCTCGGCTTTCCGCCGGGGGCTTTTTTGTTACTGCAAACTAAGTTCTCGCGCTGCGCAGGCGTTGAATCTGCTTCACGTGATGTCGCCCGTGAATCCAATGAAACTTCCGCCACTGGTGTGCCGTCAGTGGTCCGAGCACCGGATGATCGAGCACTCGCGTCCGTTTCCCGTAGCGCGCTTCACACCGTGAGATCGCTTCATCCATCGCTGCCAGTTGCTTTTCCAGTTCGACTGTGACCTGTTCGGTTGGCATGCCTCTCGGCCGTGTAGGGCTCGGTGCTTGTCGTCCTTCGGGGAAATATCCCACGCCGGTCACCGCCAGAATGGATACTCGTTGCTTCAAAGTCGGCGGATTCGCCAGCGGCCGCCCCGCCTGCAGGCAGCGCTCCATGCCCTTCACGGTTCCGGTGTAGGTGAGATAAAGATGTTCAAGGACTTCGGCCGCGCTCCATTTCCCATCCGGATGCCGCGCCAGATCCTGCGCAGACATGCCGGCCGTCGCGGAAGCCAGCGCATCCTGTAAGCGTTGCAGATACAAATCCATGGCAGGCCTCTGCATTCTATCTAGTAGAATGAACCGCGACATTTCCGCATGCAAGAATTCTACCTCGCAACACAGGACGGGAGGCGAATGAAGAACCTGCTGATGGCGACCCTGGCGCTGCTCATGATGGCCGGCTGCTCATCGGAGCCCACCAAGACGGCACAGCCCGAGAAACCGAAACCCCCGGAGTTCGTCACCGGCCGTTCCGCCTTCCAGAAGCTTTATGTGGCCGCTCATGGTTGGGCGCGTGATGCCCAGCCCTATCGCCTGGAGTCCATGCTCACTGCTGATTCCAAGGGCAAGGACGGAAAGTCCGCCCTGTGGCGCGCCTCCTTCGCCTCCGCCGTGCAGCGCGGCGTGAAACCCTACGTCTGGTCGGGCGAGGACACCCCCGATGGTCCTTCCCGCGGCATCTCTCCCGGCACCGAAGATAGCTACAGCCCCACCAACTCATCCACGCAAGTCTTTGATATCGCCTTCCTCAAAGTCGACTCGGACAAAGCGCTGGAAGTCGCGCAAGAACATGGCGGCGACAAACTTCTGGAAAAAAATCCAGACATGCCCATCGTCTATGTGCTCGATTGGAGCCGTGCCACCAGCGAACTGATCTGGCACGTCTGGTATGGCGAAGACCGCGAACATCCCAAACTGCGTATTGCAGTCAACGCCTCCACCGGCGGATTCATGCGCGAAGAAAAATGACCTGGGCGCGAATGACCTGGGTGCGAATGA
>JAEHDI010000048.1 GCA_016880505.1 Bryobacterales bacterium
ACCGCAAAGTGGTCTTCATGGGCAACGGCCTGAACATCGGCAACGCCCCCGGAAACGTCTCAGACCTCGAGTCGCTCATCGCGGCGCAGATGGGGCAAACCACAATCATCGGCAACGCCCTCAATCTCGGATCGCTGGCGCTGCCGGCCCGGCCGGCCTCCTCTGCGTCTGCCGCCTCGCTCGCAGAGCTCAAGCGGCTCTTCGACGCCAAGAAGTACGCCGACGCCCTCTCCATGGTGAACGGCCTGCTAGCCAAGGACCCGCAAAGCGCCGAACTCAAAGCCTGGAAGGCCCGCATCCTCAAGGGTATGGCCCCGAGCACGGCGCCGCCGAAGCCGCGTTGACAGCGGCCGGCGACGGTCCCCGGTACCGCAAAGGGGAGCTGTTGGCTCTGGAATGGGAGTCCGTGGATTCGCGGTCAACCGCATCACCCTGGAGCCGGGAACGACCAAGAACCGTGAAGGCCGTGTCCTCCCAATCTATGGTGAGCTGCGCGGAAAAACGGGGACGGAAAAACGGGGACAGGCGACCAATATCGCAAAGGCGGCGACATTGGACCCAGACCCCCGTTTTTCTGTGTATCCAGGAAGCAATAGGGCGGCTTCATGCGGGGTGATATGATGCGAAGCGCCGGCCCAACGGCGCGGGTGAGGCGAGCGATGACGGCGCGGCGAGCGGAGGGTGGGGTTGCGTAGCATGTCGCCGAAACTATCCGGACATACAGCGGAACCTCGGCCTTGCCGGGGCGGCCCGATATACAACTGATGGGTAGAGACCATTACCTTCGATTGACTATCGACCCCTGGCCCGAGTCGCGCCAGTCTGGCGAAGAACTTCGCAGAGCATGGGCCTCGTACGGACGCCTTCAGATCGAGAGCCTTGTATCGCTGCCGATGAAGCTGCATATCGATGCGGACCCACCAGCGAAGCCGTGCATCGAACGAATCGATTAAAGCCGTTGCCTTGAGAGTCATAGCGCCTAGGGGTCGATTCAGGCTGTCCCCTTTGCGCCCCTTTGCGCCCAACATCCACAGCAAACTTCGGAAATACGGCACTTGTCGCCAGGGATGACCGTGAGCGGTCCGTCCGCAGGTGAAATAAAGGCTGTATGTAGCGCTCATGATTCTTGGCTGAGAACGAACGGTTCAAGACGACGTTTCAACGGACCGGAGCACTCCCCGAATGCCACCACGAGTCCCAGCTCTCGCAGATCTGCCGGCGAGGGCGCGCGGGCCTTGTCGAGTTCGAATTGAATGAGGACGCTTCCATCTACCCACAAACGGTCAGGAATCTCACAAATATACAGTTGTTCGCCTGGCGCGGCATACTCCGATGAGAGCAACGGCACGCCTTTGACATGCGCGCTGAGGCGCACCCGTTTGTGCTCGTCCATAATCGCGGCTGGCAAGTGAAACCGGAACCGCAGCCTCGTTCGTTCCGGCACTACTCGCTTGAGGCGCACTGCAAAAGCTCGCTCGGTCCATCGCCAGCAGCCGTTTTCCAGTTCGTACCACCCTCGCTCAAGCTGTGATTGGGCCCATGTTCCCGGAGCTTTGGTGAGCAATATAACATCCTGAAAACCGTATAGGATGGGTTCGATTATTTCGAGCCCGAGTTCCGTTACAGTGCGACGCACGTAGGCCTCATCATATGCGACCGCATTCGTCGGATAATCTTCACAATTTACGGCACAATTGCCCCGCGGAAATGGGAAGTGGATGCCGTGGCGAACGGCTCCAGCGGCTGCCTCGTCGAGCGATTCGTAGAGGAAGAACGATGCGTACATGACGCCGCCAGGGGCCAGCATCCGGCTCACTTCAGCGAGGTAATGATATAGGTCGTGCTCCAGAAGGTGCGTCATGACGGAGGTCAACAGGATAAGGTCGAAGGAGGCATTTGGGTGAGGGAAAACGTAGACATCGGCAGCCGTCGAGCCCCGCGGGTTGTACGAGCGATTGAAACAATCCGCTTGGTAGAACGTAAATCTGTCATTCACCGGCGTGATATGCCGCTGACACCATTCGACACTGGCGCAATCGATATCCATTCCTCTGTAGAAGATCTCAAGTTCCTGCAATCGCCGATCCCCGGCGAGCGCACGTGCGATGCGGCCGCAGCC
>JAEHDI010000049.1 GCA_016880505.1 Bryobacterales bacterium
AGCGGCGGTCTACGGCTTCCTTGCGGGCTTCCTGGTGTACGCGCTGCTCGCCAAGTCGGGACTGCAACCGAAGGTGGCGCCTCTTCCGGCGAAGAGCTAGAGGGCTGCTGAAAGATTCACCACAGAGGGCACGGAGAGCACAGAGACGAATCGGATTGCCGGACGTGTGATTCACCACGGAGGCACAAAGACACTAAGGGATGGGGGCGAGAGTCCAGGCCGCCGCCTCCCGAGAGCCGGCCCTACAGCGGAAGATTGGTGATTGAGTGTACTGTCCCGGGTTGTTTGTTAGGTTGGTAACCTAGGCTCAAATGGGCGTATCGATGCGAGTTGTACTGGGATTGCTGCTGCTTTCGACGACAGGCTGGTGCCAGGTCGCCAAAGAGGCTAACCGGGAATACGAGACAGAAGAAGGGCGCGCGAGGATGGTGGGGATCCTGGAATCACCCTCGCGACTGGAGAATCTGCGGCCGGCTGAACTCATGCAACGGCTCGAGATCCGCCCCGGCTCGACCGTGGTCGACCTCGGCACCGGCACAGGAACCCTGTTGCGAGACCTCAGCAAGGCAGTTGGGGTAAAAGGGCGCGTAATCGCGGAGGACATCCACCAGGATTTCCTGGACCACGCCCGGGAACGCGTCAAGGAAGCCGCGCTTCACAACGTGGAGTTCGTGTTGGGTACGGAAACCGACCCGAAGCTGCCGGCCGGCGCAGCCGAGCTCGTCATCGTGCTCGACGCGTACCACCACTTTGACTACCCCGAACGGATGCTGGCCGCGATCAAACGCAGTTTGCGTCCGGGAGGGCGCCTGGCAATCGTTGAGTACCACAAGAAGCGCGGCGCAATGGAAAGGGATCCCGATTTCGCGCTGACGCACATCCGAGCCGGCGCGAAAGAGGTTGTACATGAAGTCGAGGGTGCGGGCTTCGAACTGCTCTGGAGGCGCGACCACGCACCGGAGAAGCAGTACATCGCGATGTTTCGCGTGAAGTGAGCGCTCTTATCTACCGCCGCTGCTTCGCTTTTGTCTTAATGACGATCGGCGTGCCGCGGAAACCGAACTGTTTGCGCAGCCGGTTGATCAGGTAACGCTCGGCGGAGAAGTGCAGCTTGCCCGGGCGGTCGGTGAAGAGGACGAACGTCGGGGGACGGACGGAGGGCTGCGTGATGTACTGGACCTTCTGCTCCGACTCGATGTGGAGTGTTTCGAGGAAGCGGTTCAGTTCGCCCGTCGAGACCCGTTGCGAGGCCGCGTCATATAGCTCTCGAATCAGCGGGAAAAGCCGGTACACGCCTGTGCCGGTTTTCGCCGAGACGAAGGCAACCGGGGCGTACTCCAGGTATTTCATCTCGTCGCGCACTTTCGTAGTAAACGCCGTGGTGCTTTTCTCCGGGCTGACGTCCCACTTGTTGACGCAGAGGATGATGGCGCGGCCATCCTCGTGCGCATAACCGGCGATGTTCGCATCCAGGCCGACGACTCCCTCGGTGGCGTCGAGCACAAGCAGCACGACGTTGGCCATGCGAATGTGCCGGCGGGCCATCACAACGCTGATTTTCTCCGCCATCAGCTTCGTCTTACCCTTGCGCCGGATGCCGGCGGTATCGACAAAGACAAACTGGCAGCCGTCGATCACGACGCTCTCGTCAACGGCGTCGCGAGTCGTGCCGGCGACGGGCGAGACAATGGCACGATCCTCGCCAACGAGCGCATTAAGCAGAGTCGACTTACCGACGTTGGGCCGGCCGATGATGGCGACCTTGATCGGCGCCTTTTCAGCTTCCTGAATCTCAGTGACGTCGAAGCCAGAGGTGACGTGATCGAGCAGGTCATCGATACCGAGGCGGTGCTCCGCGGAAACCGGAAACAGGTCGGAAATGCCGAGCACATGGAACTCGTGCGCCAGCACGTCCTTGGCCGCGGTGTCGATCTTGTTTACGGCGAGGGCAACGGGTTTGCCGAGACGGTGACGGAGTTGCGACAGCTCGCGGTCGGTGGCGGTGATCTCCGTGCGCCCGTCGATCAACAAGATGATATGCGCGGCCCGCTCGAGGGCCACGCGCGCCTGGCGGAAGATCTCACTCGGGATATGCTCAGCTTCGTTGGGAAGGATGCCGCCGGTGTCGATCAGCTCAAAATGGCGGCCGCGATGCACGGCCTCGCCGTGGATGCGGTCCCGCGTGATGCCGGATTCGTCGCCGACGATGGAGCGTCGCCGTCCGAGTATGCAATTGAAAAGAGTGGATTTACCGACGTTCGGCCGGCCCACGATCACCACCGTGGGCAGGCGCGGAGACTCCGCCATGGACCTTCATGATAGCATTGGCCTCGCGATGCCCTTCTATCCGATTTTCCTCGACCTGGCGGGCAGACCGGCGTTGGTCGCGGGCGCCGGGAAAGTGGCGCTTCGCAAGGTGAAAGGACTGCTGGAAGCGGGCGCCAGGGTAACGGTGGTGGCGCCCGAGGCGCTGCCGGAGTTCGAGCGGCTCGCCGTCCGCCTGCGCAAACGGCGGTTCCGGCGATCGGACCTGAACGGAATGGCGCTGGCATTTGCGGCCACGAACGACCGGAAGGTAAACCGGGCGGTCGCACTGGAGGCCAAGCGGAGAGGTATCCCGGTCAACGTGGCCGACTGCCCCGAGGAGTGCGATTTCCTGGTCCCGGCGCGAGTCCGTTCGGGCGAAGTGCAGATCGCAGTCTCAACCGGAGGCCGCAGTCCCAGACTGGCTGTGGAGCTTCGGCGGAAGCTGGAATCCATCCTCGCTCATGGGACTCGCCAATCTAGAATCGAAAAAGACACCCGATGACGCAGCTTGACCTGTCCGCCGCGTTCAGCTTCCTGCTCGCCACCGGGCCCGAGGCGGTGAAGATCCCTCTGTCGATGCTGATTGTCTTTGGCTCGGCGAAGCTCATGGCTGAGCTTTTCGAAAGGCTTCGGCAGCCTGCGATTGTCGGCGAGATCGTCGCGGGGATCCTGATCGGGCCGAGCGTGCTCGGCTGGATTCAGCCCACGGAACTGATCACGGCGCTGGCGGACCTCGGGGTGATGTTTCTGCTGTTCCGCGTCGGCCTGGAAGTGAAATCGTCCGAGTTGATCCGGGTGGGAGGAACCGCGACGGCGGTGGCGGTGATTGGCGTGGTCGTGCCTTTCTTCCTTGGCTGGGGCATCCTCCAGTTGTGGGGAGAGCCACAACTGGAGTCGATCTTTGTCGGCGCGGCGATGGTGGCGACCAGCGTCGGCATCACGGCGCAAGTTTTGGCGTCCGGCGGGTGGCTTCAGGCCAAGGCGAGCCGGATTATTCTGGCGGCGGCCGTGATTGACGACGTGCTCGGATTGCTCGTCCTCGCGGTAGTGAGCAGCATGGCGAAAGGAAACGTGAACGTCCTCGAACTGGCGCTCACGGGAACGGTTGCGATCACGTTCACAATCATCGTCGCCTAGTGGGGCACGCGGACGATGGAGCGGGTCGTCCCCCGGGTGGAGCAGAAGTTGCGTGTCGGCGAGGCGCAGTTCGCGTTTGCGATGGTGCTGCTGTTCGGGCTGTCG
>JAEHDI010000436.1 GCA_016880505.1 Bryobacterales bacterium
GCGGCGTCAAGGTCGTTGTCGGCCAACCGGTCCGCCTCCTGCTGCACATAGAGGTAGGAGTAGGTTGTGAAGCCTTGACAAGCCGACTGCAACAGACCGCGATGGCGCGGAGATTCCGCCAGCAGGCTCTCAATGAGCTTCAACCCGAACGGCAATGCGTCTCCGACCAGTTCGAGGTCCTCGTCACTCTCGTATGTGGAACCTCCGGAGGCCAGGGCATTTCCGATCTTGTTCACCGCCATCCTCTTCATCGAACATCCCCCCGAAAGGGCGGCGATCAAAGCAACGCAGGCGAGTTTTCGAATCATTGCTCTCGTACCCACTCGCTCGTAACAGAAAAGGCCTTTGTGTCGGCGTATTTTGTCGCGAAGCGCCGTAAGTCCGCCGTCGCCGCCGAGATGACCAGGTAATCGTCCAGAGCGATTCGCTCCAGTAGAACCCGGCTCGCCTGTTCGGAGCCAAGCCAGTCCGGGTCGAGCAGGGCGATTGTGAGCCGGTCTCCAGCTAGCCAAATCCGCCCGAAGCTATGAGCCGGAATCAAAAGATAGTTGTCGAACCCGTTCTTAGACGGTGGCGTCTCGGGGTACACGTCTACAAACCGGTTGCCCTGTAGCTCGACCAGCCGTGCCGTGAACGCGCCGCTTCCCTCACCGTCGTAGTAGATAACGCGATAGGCCGCGTTCCCGGCGCGGACTGACACAAAGAACTTCTCACCGAATTTCTCACCCTCGGATTCCCGCCAAGTCCCCAACAACATCGGATCGAATAGTGCGTCCACCTCGCTGTAAAGCGGATGGAGTGACGCCGTGCAACCGGCCATTAGCAACGCAACAGCTACGATGGCCATCCTCATAAACACCTCCGTTTCTTGGCCTTGCGTCTCGTCTCAGGACAGAATCGAGTGTGTACGCAAGCGGCGTCCGCGTCCTTCGGAAACCCTGACGAAACTCTGATAGAATCCTGATGCGATGGTTCCGGCCTCGTACGTCGCTTAATCTCTCGTGCCGGCACAGGAACGGGACTTTCGACAAGTGGGAACCATGGCATCCCCGCAGTTTCAGCGCTACGAGTTTGGCCCGTACCGGATTGACACGCATGAGCGCCTGCTTCACCGCGGTCAGGAAGTGGTTTCGCTTCCGCCAAAGGTAATTGCCACGCTGCTCGCTCTCCTCGAGAATCCCGGCCGGATGATCGACAAGGGCGACCTGATGAAGACCGTCTGGCCCGATGTCTACGTGGAAGAGGGCGCCCTCACTCGGAATGTCTCCCTGCTGAGGAAGACCTTCGGAGATGTCGGGCAGGAACCGGTCTATATCGAGACCTTCCATAGACGCGGCTACCGGTTCGTAGCTCCGGTCCGCACCGCCGCCCTGGAAACGGACAGCCCGGCGCCGGTCGAGACTCTCTCGGCCACCCCCGGGGACGCGGTGGAACTCCGGCCTTCCCCGGCGGGGATGGGACGGAACCGGCTTGTCTTGGCCGGTGCACTCCTCCTCGTGCTGGCAGGAATCGCGGCTCTGACCGCGTACCTGTTTCGCTCCCGGCCGGGCAGCTTCAGCGCTCCGGTCAGGACGTCTCGCACAACGCTAGCCGTTTTCTCGTTCCGCAGTCTGGAGACGGGCACCGGTCAGGACTACTTTGCCGAGGGTATGACACAGGCGTTGGTCACAGCTTTGGCCAAGTTGGGCAGCCTCCGCGTCATTTCCTTAGCGTCGGAGTCGGCTTTGCGCGAGAAGCCAGCAGCTCTCACCAAAGTCCTCCGGGATCAGTCGGTCAACCGGATCCTCACTGGGACGGTGCTCCGTTCGGGGCAGCGAGTCCGGATCGACGCCCAGTTGATCGACCCCGGCACACGAGCCGTCTATTGGGCGAACTACTACGAACGTGACATGACGGACGTTTTGACTCTGGAGGCGGCAGTGGCCGAAGCCATCGCCGGCGAGATTCAGGTGACCATCACCGCGGAGGAGAAACGCAACCTCCGCGCAAACCGGACGGTCAATCCGGAAGCACTGGACGCCTACCTTCGCGGGCGGCACTTCTGGAACCGCCGGACAGAGGACGGGTTGCGACGCGCCGTGCAATACTTCCAGCAGGCAATCGCGCTGGACCCGGCCTATGCGCTTGCTTACAGCGGTTTGGCCGACTCTTATGCATTGCTGGGGTCGATCGGGGTCGATGGAATGCCGCCTGTGAAAGCCATGCCCCTGGCGAAGACCGCGGCGCAGAGGGCCCTCGAGTTGGAGCCGGACCTCGCCGACGCTCACGCTTCGCTTGCCTACGTCGAACTGTCATATGACTGGGACCTTCCGGCCGCGCAGAAGGAGTTCTCTCGCGCGTTGGCGCTGAATCCGAACTCCGCCACGGCGCATCATTGGTTCAGCCACTACTACATGGCCGCCGGCGACCTGAGTAAGGCCGCCGAACAAATGCGTGAGGCGCTTCGACTTGAACCGCTTTCGCCCGGCATTAACATCGGGATCGGGTGGTGCCATTACTACGCCAGGCGTTACGACGAGGCGATCGGGCAGTATCGCTCGGTGGTTGATCTGGAGCCTCGGCTTCCCCTGGCGCACCAGACGCTGGGCATGGCGTACCAACAGAAAGGGATGTTCCCGGAGGCCATTGACGAGTTTCAACAGGCCGTGGCGCTCTCGGGCGGCAGCCCTGGCCCCGTCGCGGCTCTGGCAAGCGCATATGCAGCCGATGGAAAGATCGCGGATGCCAGGAAGGAGTTGGCCCGCCTCGAAGAGATGTCGCGCAC
>JAEHDI010000437.1 GCA_016880505.1 Bryobacterales bacterium
CACATCCAGAGGCCGGAGATGCCGTTGGTGTAGTCGCGGAAGAGTTGCCATTCCCGGAGCTGGCGAGCGTCGAAGGGCCGGAACGGACGGTTGAAGAGGTACTCCTTCCAGGCGACGTCCTTCTTCGTGACGTGGGAGTGATCACGGCGCCAGCGGGGCTGCTGGAAGTTGACCGACATGTCGACGCGTGTGATCTGCCCCAGAACACCGGAGTGAACGAGTTTCGCGGCTGCCCGGTAAGGACCCTCACTCCGTCGCTGGGTGCCGATCTGGACGACGCGATCGCTCTTCTTCACAGCGAGATACGCGGCTTTGGCTTCGGCGAAGTCGACGCCCATCGGTTTCTCGCAATAGGCGTCCTTGCCGGCCTCGACGGTTTCCTGGAGGATGCGGCTGTGGCCGAAGTCCGGCGTGGCGATGACAACGGCGTCAATGTCGCGTCGCGCGAGAACATCGCGGAAATCGGCGGTCCGGAATGGTTCGGCGCCCCAGGTTTTTTTCACGCGTTCCGCCGCCCGTTCGAGATTCGGACGGTAGACGTCACAGACGGCGGTGACTGCGACGTTCTGTCCGGCGCATTTCTCGATCTCGTCGAGCAGATAGGAGCCGCGGCCGCCGACGCCGACTATGGCGACGGCAACACGATCGTTGGCGGAGGCGGTGCGCGCGACCGCCGACGAGAGGGCAGCGCCGACGAAGGCGCGACGCGAGGTATGCAAGTTGCTCATGTCAGTTCCCCACACAATGAGACTGCATTGCAAGGTCGCGACGCAACCGTCCAGTCCTGAGCCAACCTGGGGGCGCCCGGGCAGGTTGAAGGGGCCCGGGCAATCCGGCCCGCTTTTTGGGAACATTGTGGTGGAAGGCTCCGACTATGCTCCGCGCTCCTCTTCTGTCGTTCCTGTTGCCCGCCGTGCTGGCGCCGGCGGCGCTGTGCCAGTCCAACCAATTGTTCCGGCCGCTATATCTCTCGGGCCGGGTCGTGCTGGAAGACGGCAGCCCGCCGCCCGCTCCGGCGCTGGTTGAATTGCGGTGCGCCGACCAGCGACAGCCGCAGTACTACACCGACAAGAAGGGCTACTTCAACTTTCGCGTGGGCGGCGAGCCGTCGCGCAGCGTTCCGGACTCACAGCGCACGACTCCCGGCGCGGCGGTCGGCGCGAGCGGATCGGACCGAAGCTTCGTCAGTCTGACGAACTGTGAGCTCGAGGCTGCGCTTCCGGGATACTCGTCGAGCAAAATCTTCCTGGGGCGCCGCAGTGTCTTCGAGAGCCCCGACGTCGGGACGATCGTGCTACGGCCAGTGGCTAAGGGCGCGGGCTCCTTCGTCAGCATGAACACGCTGGCGGCGCCGGTAGACGCAAAGAAGGCGTTCGAGCGGGCCGAGAAGGAATTGCAGGAAGAGAAGCCGAACGCGAAGAAGGCTGTGAAAGACCTCGAAAAGGCGACAGCCGACTACCCACAGTTCGCGGCCGCATGGCATCTTCTCGGCAAGGTCCGGTTGACTGAGAACGACGCCAACGGCGCCCGAGACGCGTTCGAGAAAGCGATCAGCACCGATCCGAAGTTCGTGGTTCCTCTGTTGTCTCTGGCTCGGCTCGAGCTGCAAACGCAGCGGATGGCGCAGGCGTCGGAGCTGGCTGGACGGGCGCTCAAGCTCGCTCCGGGTTCGGGCGAGGCGAACTACTACCTCGCGGTGGCTGAAATGTCGCTCGGTAACATGACAACGGCGGAAGCGGCGATCCAGGCTGTCCATGCGAGCAACGAGGCGGTACGGTATCCCCGTACGCACTTCATTCTTGGCAACATACTGGCGCAGAAGGGCGACGTGAAAACGGCCGCATCCGAGTTCCGGAAGTTTCTTGAGGCGGAGCCTGCATCCCGCGCCGCCGACGCGGTCAAGGCACAGCTTGCAGAGTGGGAGGCGGGCGGTCTGCTGAAGTAGCTGGCTACGCCGAGAGCTCCGCCATTCCCGCGGCTTCGATGCGTGCGAGCTCCGCCTCCTGCCGGGGGTCAAGGTAGGACTTCGCTTCGGCGGCGAGGATCTCGCGTACCCGATCCTGTAGCGCCTCTTCGAAGGTGCGGGAGCCTTTGGATTCCCACTTCGACCGGCGTGCGCGAACGGCGAGGTTGGGCCGGCTCAGTTCCGCTCGGTAGTGCTCCAAAGTATGAGGGTGTATGAGATAGTCGCCGGACAAACCGACTTCTCTGATGGCGCCGAGGGCGAGGCTCTCGTCGTCGACGGAGATGCCCCGCCGGCAACGAAGGAAGTAGCCGGCGATCTCGTCATCAGCCACTAGCGCTTCAGGCGACATGGCGAGTGTGGACTCCAGATTACCCGCACCCCAAATGAGGTTCACGCCGGCGTGGGCGTGAGCGAATCCGGTGATCATCTTCTCAAACGCGGCTTGCGAGTCCATCGTCATGGATTCGCTAGACATCCAGGAAGCGCATGGCAGCCCGTGGTAGCGGGCCATGTCCGCGCCGGCGGCTTGGAGTAGGGCGTTTTCGGGCGCTCCGGTAAGCGCGATGGCGGACGACATGTCGATGACGTGGGCGAAGCCGGCATTGTATACGCAAGGCCGGCCGGGCTCGATCAACTGATTGATGACCAGGCCGCTGAGCACGTCGGCGTCCGCGACGACGAGGCAACCCCCCAGCGTCACTGGGGCGGTGCCGCCGCCGAGCGGCTCGGAGTTGATCATCACGGGTACTCCGAAACCGGAGGTTTCCTTGAATACGCCAAGAGCGAGGGGGCTCCAGTGGAGCGGGCTGAGAATACTGAAGCCGGTGCTGACAATGGGCCGCTCCCGCAGCGGCGTGCCGTCAAGCAGTACCTGAGCCATTTCCATCACGAGGCGGCCGCCGCGCGGCGAGTAGATGCACGGGCGAAGATGTTTCGCGGTGTGCCGGGCCATGATGCGGAAGCCTGCGAAGTCCCGGCACGTTGGAGGGATGTCGGCGATGCTGGTGCCGACCATTCCGTGGATATTCGGGCAGGCGTCCACGATGCGTGCCAGGTCGGCCAAGTCCTCCGACTTCAGATCGGTGCGCGTGCGGCCGCGGGTGATATAGAGTGCGTTGCCGGTGAGGACGAGCGTATCGCCGCCAGGACGAATGTCGAAGAGGTTGCCGCGGCGGTCCCCGAAGCGGGCTGACTTGGGTGCCTGCGTAAGCGCCCACTCGACCAGGCGTTGCGGGATGCGGACGACAGTCGAGTCCTTTACCACAGCGCCGGCGTCCGCCAGCAACTTCACGACATCGGGATCGTCGACGCGCACGCCGACGTCATCGAGAACGTCCAATGCCGCCCGATGGATGAGTTCGCAGTCTGCTTGTTCAAGAAACATGTCGAAGAACCAGCATATTATGGTTTCTTAGCGTGGGGTTCCGGACAAAAATGAAACGTAAGGTTTTCATATCTCTGCTCATCGGTGTGCTGGCCGGGTGGTGCGCGGCGCCTCAACAGGAGGCTGGATCCGCCGTCAAGGCGTATGAGGGTACGATCGATATTCCCACGCACCAGCCGTCGGGCAGGGAGGTGCAGCCACCGCTCTTCCCGAGCTCAACCGTGGGCGGGCTCTACCCGTTTCCACCGTTCATTTTGCCGGTGAAGCCCGACGGCCCGTGGCCTAAGACTTACCAGGCAGTCTTTGTCGAAAACGAATATCTGAAACTGACCTACCTGCCCGACCTCGGCGGTCGTTTCTTCGCTTTATACGACAAGGTCCGCAAGCGAGAGGTCTTCTACCGGAACGATGTCATCAAGCCGAGCCATTACAACTCCAAGCTGAGCTGGCCGCAGTCCGGTGTCGAGCTGACGGGACCGTACGACACCCACATGCTGACGTTCTACGGCGAGCCGTTCTGGTCGCACAAGGTGGTGCGGCACGAGGACGGCAGCGTGTCGCTGGTGCTGGGCTCGATCGACCCGGTCTACCAGATGAAGGTGGACCTGTCGGCGCGGCTCTATCCGGGCCTGTCCGCGATGCAAATCAGCGTCTTTTGTTACAACGCGCGCGAGGGCCGGATGCCGCACATGTTCTGGATCAGCTCGGCCGTCCCGGCGCGTCCGAAGACGCGCTTCATCTACCCGATGACGCGGACGATCGGGCATACCACGTCGGAGGTGGGCGACTGGCCGGTCTTCAATGGGAACGACTACAGTTGGGACCGCAATAACCAGCACATGCTGGGCGTCTTCGGCATCGATATCTACGACGATTTCCAGGGCGCTTACGATTTCGAGACCGATTACGGGGCGTTCCGCCACGCCGACCGGCGGATCGTGCAGGGCATGAAGATGTGGACCTTCGGCCACTCGGACCGCACGCCGGCGCTGACCCGCGGATACACGGACAACGCGGGACCCTACGTTGAGGTGCAGAGCGGGCGGTATGTCTGGGACGGTTTCTACGAGTGGCTCGCGCCGCACAAGTACGAGAACTGGAGCGAGTGGTGGTTCCCGGTGGCAGGCATCGGCGGCTTCACCACGACTTCCCGCGACGTCGCCCTGAATCTTGAGGTTGTACCGGACCCGCACGGAGACAAGTCCACGGTCAAGGTCGGCCTTTCCGCCAACCGCGCCATGCCGGGGGCGCGGATTACGGTGGCCGCGAAGCACGGCGAAATTCTCAACACGACCGCGGATCTCGCGCCGGCGACGCCGTTCACCCGTTCGGTGGACGTCAGCGCAGGCGCCGAGGAACTAAAGCAGTTGACCGTTCGGGTCAGCGAGGCATCCGGCAACGAGGTACTGCGCTACACGCGGCCCGACGAAGATCCCGGTCGCAAGGAGTACACGCCGTTCACGCGGCCGCTCGAACGGCCCCAGAAAGACCCGAAGGACATGAGCGTCGAGGAACTGGCGCTGGCCGCCGAGGGAAAGCTGAAACAACTCAACCATAGCGGCGCGGTAGAACTGCTGAATCAGGCGCTCGCCCGCGACCCGGGCTACTCACGCGCCCATCTCCTTTTCGGAATGCACTATTTCAATACCGCGCGGTACGCCGAGGCCCTGAAGCATCTGGAGAAAGCGATCGATCGCGACCCCTACATCCACGAGGCTCACTACTACCTATCAATGAGTCAGTTGAAGCTCGGCGACACGAAGAGCGCGGAACGGAATCTCTACTTCATTCCCCCCGACTCGCTGTATTTTCCGAACCGGGAGTACCACCTCGGCCGCATCGAGTCCCTGCGTGGATCGCCGGAAAAGGCGCGCCCGCACCTGGAAAAGGCGGTCATGGTGAACGGCTACTACCTCGACGCTCGGTTGCTGCTGGCGCTGATCGACCGGGAGCAGGGCAAGAAAGAAAGCGCGCTGGCGCGACTGGCTGAGGTCGAATCGATCGATCCGACAAGCCAGTGGGCGGCGGCCGAACGGTACTTCCTGGCGAAGGACGGGGCTGCGCAGCAGGAACTGTTGCAGTTGATGGGCGGGCAGGCGCAAGAGGCGATCGACGTATCGCTTTTCTATCGCCGCTTGAATCGCTGGACAGAAGCGGCCGAGATCCTGCGCCTTGTCGAGCAGAACAACCATGACGTGTGGGGCACGCCGTCGGAGTTCTACTACACCCTTGCGTACTTGATGAACAAGCTCAGTGACGGCAAGGCTGCGGCTGGCTACAGGGAGAAGGCCCGGGCCGCCGCTGAGAATATCGACCGCTATCCGTACCGTGAGGAAAGCGAGGCGCCCCTGGCAGAGGCTGTCGAGAAGGACCCCAGGGACGCCGTGGCGCGTTTCTATCTCGCCTGTCTCCAATACCACCTCGGACGCGCCGCAGACGCGATTCGAAACTGGGAGGCGGCGGTGGAGGCAAGCCCCGCGGACTTTCGGATGCGACG